>NZ_JBVJKF010000002.1:418683-589394 GCF_055585365.1 Streptomyces sp. NPDC053432 | reverse complement strand
CCGCCGTTGCCGTCCGCCCGTCCCGGGCCGCCGTTGCCGTCCGCCCGTCCCGGGCCGCCGTTGCCGTCCGCCCGTCCCGGGCCGCCGTTGCCGTCCGCCCGTCCCGGGCCGCCGTTGCCGTCCCCCGTTCCCGCCCGCCGTTCCCCCCGCCCCGTGACGCCCGGGAGCCGCCGCGGACCGCCGTCGCCGGTCCGTGAGGAAAACGTACGCCCGCATCCCCACCAGCCTCTCCCGCGCGGTCCGGCCGCGCCCCCACCCCGTTTCGAGGAACGATCCGATGAACCCCGTAACCGCCGCCGCCCCGCTCTCCTCAGGCCAGCAGTCGCTGTGGCTCGACGAATCGCTGCGCGGCGAGTCCGCCGTCTACAACGTCCCCGTCGCCTACGAGATCCGCGGCGCCCTCGACACCGATGCCCTGGCCCAGGCCCTGACCTCGCTCCTGGCGCGCCACCCGGCGCTGCGCAGCAGCGTCCACGTGACCGACGGGCAGCCCTCGCTGGTCACCGCCGCCCCGGGCGGGGTCCCGCTGGAGACCAGGGACCTGCGGGGCCTACCGGCCGCCGAAGTCCAGAGCACCGCACGGGAGTTCGCCGCGGTACCGCTCTCCCTGTCCGCGCTGCCGCTGCTGCGGGCACTGCTGCTCCGTACCGGCGACCAGGAGGCGCTGCTCGTCCTGGTCGTCCACCACGGCTGCTTCGACAGCTGGTCCGTCGAGGTACTGCGCGCAGAGCTCGCCGCGGGCTACGAGGCGGCGCTGGCCGGCACCCCGCTGCCCGCCGGGGAACTGCCGGCCTACGCCGAGCAGCGCCGGATCGCGCTGGCCGAGGCCGCCGCGGACCACGGGGAGGACCTGGCCTACTGGACCGGGCGGCTGGCCGGCGCCCCCGCCGAGAGCACCTGGCCGCACGACCTGTCGCGGCCCGGGGCGGCGACCCAGCGGGGCGCGACCGAGGGCTTCGACATCCCCGGGGAACTGGCCGCCGGACTGCGCGCCCTGGCCCGCAGGCAGCGCACCACCCCCTTCGCCCTGTTCACGGCCGCCGTCCAGCTGCTGCTGGCCAGGGTTTCGCAGGAACCCGCCGCCGACGACGGCACCATCGACGTCGCGATCGGCACGCCGGTGGCCCGGCGCGAGCACGCCTCGGCCGAGCAGCTGATCGGCTACCTGGCCAACACCGTCGTGCTGCGCCGCCGCATCTCACCGGAGGAGTCCTTCGCCGGCCTGGTCGCCCGGACCGGCAAGGAACTGCGCGCCGACCTCGGACGGGCGGCCCTGCCCTTCCCGGCTCTCGTCAAGGCGCTGGCCCCGGGGCGGAGCCCGGACCGTTCGCCCTTCTTCCAGGTGATGCTGGTCGTGGAGGACGCGCCCGAGGCCGAGCTGCGCCTGGGCACGGCCACCGGACGCGCCGTCCCGCTGCACTCGGGGACCGCGAAGTTCGACCTCACCCTCACCCTGGTCCCCGATGCGGCGGACGGCTACCGCGGCACCCTGGAGTACGCCACGGACGTCTACACCCCCGAGGCCGCCCAGGAGTTCACCCGTGCCCTGCTGAGCCTGCTGGGCGGAGCCGCGGCGGACCCGCTCTCCCCGGTGGGCACCCTCCCGCTGACGGCGCGGGCGGCGGACGCCCGTACGGAAGGCGGCCCTGCCGACGAGCACGACACCGCGCGACCGGCCGCCGCCCACGAGCTGTTCGACCGGACCGCCGACCGCATCCCGGGCGCCCCGGCCCTGCGCTGGGACGGCGGTGAACTCGACTACGCCCGGCTGCGGCTCGCCGCCGACCGGCTGGCCCGCCGCCTCGGGACCAACCGGGCCGTGGCCCTGTGCGCGCACCGTTCCCCGGAGCTCGCCGTCGCGCTGCTGGCGGTACTCAAGAGCGGCGCCGGCTACGTGCCGCTCGACCCGGCCTACCCGCGCGAGCGCCTGGACTACATGCTGGCGGACAGCAAGGCCGAACTCCTGCTCGTGCACTCCGACGTGGCCGGCACCATCACGGTGCCCGAGGGCGTACGGGTGCTCCCGCTGGACGACGTACTCGAAGGACTCGACGAAGCGGAGGAGCCGGGCACGGCGCCCGCACGGCAGGAGGCAGCCGCCCCGGCAGCGGACGGCCTCGGCTACGTCATCTACACCTCCGGCTCCACCGGACTGCCCAAGGGCGTCGAGATGCCGCACGGGCCGCTCGCCAACCTCATCGACTGGCAGCTCGGCCGCTCCGCGTCCGAAGAGGGCTGGAACACCCTGCAGTTCGCGGCGTTCAGCTTCGACGTGGCCTTCCAGGAGCACTTCTCGACCTGGGCGAGCGGCGGCACGCTGATCCTGGTCGACGAGGAGGTGCGCCGCGACCCGGCCCGGCTCCTCGGCTACCTGGAGACCCAGCGGGTGCACCGGGTCTTCGCCCCCTTCGTCGCGCTCCAGCAGCTGGCCGACGCCGCCGCCGAGACCGGGACCTACCCGCAGACGCTCCGCGAGGTCGTCACCGCCGGCGAGCAGCTCCAGGTGACCGACGCGCTGCGCACCTTCTTCACCCGCGTGCCCGCCTTCCTGGAGAACCAGTACGGCCCCTCGGAGACGCACGTCGTCACGGCCGAGCGACTGACGGGCCCGCCCGGCACCTGGCCGGACCTGCCCGCCATCGGACTGGCCGTGCAGGCCACCCGGGTGGAGATCCTCGACGACCGCCAGCAACCGCTGCCGGCCGGTGTGCCCGGCGAGATCTGCGTCTCCGGAGCGGCACTCGCGGACGGCTACCGCGGCAAGCCCGGGATGACGGCGGAGCGGTTCGTGGTCCGCGAAGGCCGCCGCCTGTACCGCACCGGTGACTTCGGCCGGACCCTGCCCGACGGGCGGATCCAGTGCCTGGGCCGCCGTGACGGCCAGGTCAAGGTCCGCGGCTACCGGATGGAGCTGGGGGAGATCGAGGCCCAGGTCCGCCGCCAGGACGGGGTGGCCGACGCGGTGGTCGTCGTGGACGACTCACCCACCCGGGGCAAGCGGCTCATCGCGCACTGCCTGCCGGCCCCCGGCGCGGAACTGGCCCCGCAGCGACTGCGGCGCGCCCTGCGCGGAGTCCTGCCGGAGTACATGCTGCCGTCCGCCTACGTGACGGTCGACAGCTTCCCGCTGACCCCCAGCGGCAAGGTCGACCGCAAGGCGCTCGCCGCCCGGCCGCTGCCCGGCACGGCCCCCGGGGGCGGCGCGGCCGCGGCCCGCGACGCCGTCGAGTTCGAGATGTGCGACCTGTGGGCCAAGGCCCTGGGCCGGGCCTCCGTCGGCATCGACGAGGACTTCTTCGACCTGGGCGGCGACTCGCTCACGGCGGTCCGGCTGATGGGATCGGTCCGCGCCCACTTCGGAACCGGGCTGGAACTCAACGAGCTGTTCCGCGCCCCCACCGTGGCCGCCCTCGCACGCCGGGTCCGCGACGGCGCCGACGCCGAACCCGCCGGTCCGCTGGTGCGGCTGCGGGCGGGTGCCGAGGGGACGGCGCCGCTGTACCTCTTCCCGCCGCTCGCGGGCACGGTGGTCCGCTACGCGCCGGTGGCACGCGCCCTCGGTGCCGGACCGACCGTCTACGGCCTGCAGTCGCCGGGCCTGCAGCCCGGTGAAGAGGCCTGCTCCACCATCGCGGACATGGCCCGCGTGTACATCGAGCACATGCGCAAGGCCCACCCGGGCGGCCCCTGGCACGTGGGCGGCTACTCGATGGGCGGTGTGATCGCCTTCGAGGCGGCCCGTCAGCTGAAGGCCGCCGGCGAGGAGATCGGGCTGGTCGCCCTGCTGGACACCAACCCCCGGATGGACCTGGACCCCACCGAGGACTACGCCACCCGGATCCTCGTCACCATGGCGCTCAAGCTCGACCTCGACCTGACCGCACTCGGCGAACTGCCCGAGGAGGAGCGGATCCAGCGGCTGCTGGACCAGGGCATCGCCGCGGGCTCGCTGCCGGCGGACTACGACGAGGACCGGCTGCGGCGGATGCTGGAGGCCTACCGCCACAACGGCAGCGCCCTGGAGCGCCACGTCATCGAGCCGCTCGACGCGGACGTGGTCCTGTTCCGCGCCGAGGACCGCAGCGCGGACGTCACCGAGGAGCCGTACGACCTGGGCTGGAACGCGCGGTGCGGCGGCCGGCTCACGGTCCGGGACACGCCGGGCACGCACTTCACGATGATGGACCCCGACGGCCCACTGGAGACGCTGTGCGGCCTCATCGACGTCGAACTGGCGGCCCACCGATGAGCGCCCCCGCCGAGCGAGGCACCCCCGTGGAGACCCGGGAACGGGACGCCGCCGTCGGCACCGCGCGGACCGGCCTGCGGGCCCCCCTTCGCCGACGCCGCTTCCGGCTGCTGTACACGGGCCAGTGCCTCTCCCGCACGGGCGACTTCGTCTTCCAGGTGTCGCTCGCCGGGTACGCGGTCACCACGGGCAGCCCCGCGCTGCTGGCCTACACCCTGTTCGGGCAGGCCACCGGCACCGTGCTCATGCTGCTGGCCGGCGGGGCCCTCGCGGACCGGTTCGGCGCCCGCAAGGTGATGCTCTGGGCCGATCTGGCCCGCGTCCTGGCCACCGCCGGGGTGGCCGCCCAGGTCGCGGCGGGCGGCCGGAACGTGTGGGCGATCGCCGCCTGCGGGCTGCTGCTGGGCCTGGGCGACGGAGCGTTCGAGCCCGCCTTCACCCTGGCCTTCACCGAGTTGCTGCCCAAGGCCGAGCTGCTGGCCGCCAACTCGCTCCAGGCGATCGCCCTGCGCACCGCGGGCATCGCGGGGGCGGCCCTCGGCGGGGTCCTGCTGGCAGCGGCCGGCGCCACCGTCTCGTTGGGGCTGGGCACGGCCGGGTTCGCCCTGGCCCTGGCCCTGGTGCTGCTCGCGGGACGGTGGCCGGTGGCCGACCGGCCCGCCTCGGGGGACGGCCTGTTCAGGGAAGCCACCGGCGGGATCCGGTACGTCTTCTCCCACACCTGGCTGTGGGTGTCCATCGGCAGCTTCGGTGTCAGCGTGGCGCTCGTCGTCGCTCCGGCCAAGGCCCTGCTGCCGCTCGCCTCCGCCGACGTGCTCGGGGGCGGCGCGAGCACCTACAGCCTGCTCGTCGGCAGTCAGGCCGCCGGCGCGCTGCTGGGCGGGCTGCTGGTGAGCCGGCTGCGGCGGATCCCGCCGGGCCTGCTGGTCTTCGGCGGGATGGCCGTCGTCTGCGGAGGTTTCGCCGTGCTCGGCCTGTCGCCGTCGGTCATCGTCTCCGTCGCGGTGGCCACCGTGGTGGGAGCCGTCCTGTCGGCCGCCACCGTGGCCTGGGCGGCCACCCTGCAGAGCAGGGTGCCCGGTGAGCTGATCGGCCGGGTCTCCAGCGTCGACTGGCTGATCTCGCTCGGAGTCTCCCCCCTCGCCCTGGTGGCCGTGCCGCACCTGCTGACGTACGGGGCCCCCGCCACCGTGCTGGTCTCCGCCGCGGCGGTCGCGCTGGTGGTCAGCGCGGCGACGGCACTGGTCCCGGCCGTACGGAGTCTGGCCTGGCCGGCCGCACAGGCCTGACCGCCCGGGGCCGCGGGCCCCCTGTTCGTTTCCGTTCACGCACTCGCGCACACGACTTCCCAGGAGGAACCCCATGGACGACCGCCGACTCTTCACCGACGCCCCCGCCGTGCCCGCCGCCGACGAGACCGAGGCCGCGCTGGTCCGGCTCTGGGAGGAGGCGCTCCAGGTCCGCCCGGTCGGGCGGGAGGACAACTTCTTCGAGCTGGGCGGCACCTCGATGCTCGCCACCCGGATCTGCGCCGGGGTGGAGCGGGTCACCGGCACCCGGCCCTCCGTCCACGAGCTGTTCGACGCCGACACGCTGGCCGACTTCGCCCTGCACGTCGGCGCCCCGGCCCCGGGCCGCGTCCTGGTGACGGCCGCCTGATGGCCCGGGTGCTGATGGTGGACCCGATCCACCCCGACGCGCTGGACGACCTGCGCCGCCGCTACCAGGTGGCCCTGCACCCCAAGCCCTCCCCGGGGCAGCTCGTCGAGCTCGCCCGGACCGCGGACGCCCTGGTCCTGCGGGCCGGCGTGCGCGTGACGCGGGAGGTGATCGCCGCCGCGCCCCGGCTGCGGACGGTGATCCGGGCCGGTGTGGGACTGGACAACATCGACCTGGAGGCCGCCGCCCGGGCCGGGGTGGAGGTGCGCAACGTGCCCGGCGGCTCCAGTGACGCGGTGGCCGAGCTGGCGCTCGGCCTGATGCTCGCGGTGTGTCGGCGGATCGTGGTGGGGGACCGCCACACCCGGTCCACCGTCTGGCACAAGCAGGGGCTGATGGGCAGCGAGCTGCGCGGCAAGACCCTCGGGCTGATCGGTTTCGGCGGCATCGGGTCGCGGATCGCGACGCTGGCCCAGGGGTTCGGCATGGAGGTGGCCGTGGCGGTCGCCCGGCCCGGGCGCGACCGGGCGCGGCAGCTGGCCGAACGCGGGATCCGCCTGGTGGCACTGGGTGAACTGCTGCCCGCGGCGGACGTGGTGTGCCTGTCCGTGCCGCTGACGGCGCAGACCCGGGGGCTGGTCGGCCGCGCCGAACTGGCCCTGATGAAGCGGGACTCGTACCTGGTGAACGTGGCCCGGGGAGGGACGGTCGACGAGCAGGCCCTGCTGGAGGCGCTGCGGTCCGGGGCGCTCGCGGGCGCGGCGACCGACGTACTGGTCCGCGAGGGTGCGCCCACCGAACTGGCGGCGCTGGACAACGTGGTGCTGACCCCGCACATCGGGGCGCTGACCAGGGAGGCCCAACGCCGGATCGGGGAGCGGGTGGTGGAGCTCCTGGACGAGGCGCTGGCCCCGCTCGGGCGGCTCAGGCTCACGGCTTGATCCCTGCGGTCCGCAGACCGCAGAGCCGCCTCGCATAAGCTTCCACGATGTGGAATAATGTTTCCAAATTCAATCCTCCTGCGGTAGCGTTCGCCGTGGAATTCTCAGGCCTGCAAGGGGGATGCATCGTGAGTCTGACGAGTCTGGGGCTGAGCCGCCGCGAGGAGAGTGTGTACCGGCACTTTCTTCGCACATCGGATTTCGGCCCCGAAACGGCGGGTGAAAAACTCGGGATGAGCCGGGACGAAGCGGACTCGGCGCTGCGGAGCCTGTGCCGCTACGAACTGGTCCGGGACGCCGGCGGGGGACGGTGGGTCGCCATCGACCCCGCCCTCGGGATCGAGCGTCTGATCGAACAGCGCATGGGGGAGCTCAACGAGGAACTGCGGCTGGTCTCCTCGGTCCGCCGGCTCATCCCCGAACTGGTGGAGGCGGCGCGATCGGCGGACCGCCCGGAGAGCCCGGCCGGCGGGATCGAGCGGATCGACGGGCTGCCCGAGATCCGGGCCCGGCTGGACGACCTCGCCTTCTTCGCCCGCGAGGAGATGTGCGCGCTGCAGCCCGACGGCCCCCTCACCCCGGCCTTCATCGAGGCCGCCCGCCCCCTCGACCTCCGATGTATCAGGCGCGGGATCACCATGAGAACGGTGGTCCTGCGCACAGCGCTGGAGGACTCCGCCACCCGCGGCTACCTCTACGAGATGGCCGACCTGGGGGCCGAATTCAGAACGGTCGACAAGGTCATGGACCGGATGGTCATCTACGACCGGGCCACGGCCGTCGTGCCGCTCGACCCGACCGACAGCGCCCGCGGGGCGCTCCTGGTCCGCCAGAACGGACTCGTGTCCAACATGGTGGCCCTCTTCGAGAAGGTCTGGGCCTCCGCGGAAGCCCTGCCCGGCAAGGACGCGGGCGAGGAATCCGACGGCATCACCGACACCGACCGCGAGGTGCTGACCCTGCTCGCCCGGTTCGACAAGGACGAGATCGCGGCCCGCGAGATGGGGATCTCCATCCGCACCTTCCGACGCCACGTGGCCGATCTGCTCCTGCGGCTGGGTGCGTCGAACCGCTTCCAGGCGGCGATGCTCGCCAAGGACCGCGGCTGGATGTAGCCGCCCCGTAGGCGGCGGCCGCCCCGTGCGATCAGGAGAGCGCACGACAAAAAGGGCCTGACCACTGCACCCAGTGGATCAGGCCCTGCTCCGTACACCCGTACACGCGTACACCCGCGCACGCACCCGCACCGCGGCGTTCACCCGACCTCACGGCACGCCAGGAACTCCCAGCCCTCCATGGCGGGATCGCTCAGCGCGCGCCGCGCCTCGGCGCAGGCACGCGACACCGGAACCTCCCGGTCCCGCGAGAACCGCAGGACGATCGAGAGCCCGTCGTCCCCCAGGCCGTGGAACTCCGCCTGCCAGGCGGCCGGCAGCAGTGCCAGCCAGCGCACCACGCTCAGCGGCGCGACTTCGGCGACGGCCGCCGAGCCCGCGCGCGCCACCAGTTCGATCTGCCGGCTGCCGACCGGCGCGCGGTGGTCCGGACGGGCGGTCACTGCCAGCCGTTCTCGGTCTTGTCCAGCGGGGCGACCTGCCAGCCGTTCGCGAGGACGGCCGTGGCGGGCGTCGACTGCCAGCCGTTCTCGGCCCGCGCGGCCGGCCCGTCCGCGGTGGTGACGACGCCCAGCGCGACGGCCGTACAGAGGCCGATCAGGACAGCGGCGGCCTTGGCGCGAGTGGTGATCCGGACGTTCATGACTTCCTCCGAGTGGGTTTCCGTGCTGGTGACAGGTAGAAATCTGTCATCCGCGAAAGCCCCCTCCAATGGCCCGCGACGCCAGCAAACTGCAGCCGGGGCTGCAGTTTGCTGCCAGGTGCCCGGCGGTGCAGCCGCCGTGCACCTGCAGGTCAGCGCAGGCACCCCACGATCTGCACCGAGATCCTCGCGCTCCCGGTGAGTCCGGAGGCCGGGTCGGTGGCGGAGAAGACGAGCGGATAGGTCCCGTCCGCCAGCAGCGGCACCAGGAACCGGCCGGAGGCCCCGGCGCCGATCGTCACCGGCCCGCTCGGGCCGATGATCTGCCAGGTGGTGGCCTGGGGATCGGTGATCACCCGGTCGCCGGGGCGCGTGCGGGCCGTGCCCGCGAACGGCTCCTCGCAGCCGCGCCGGAGCCTGCCTCCTCCGCCGGGCTGCTGGATGGACACCGCCGGGGCCTGCGGCTGCGCGGAGGGCGACTGCCCGGGCCGGGTGGCGGGCGGCTGGTCGGGGCCGCCGGTCGACGGGCCGGGACCGTTCGGCGTACGCGGCGTCGGCGAGGCGCCCGGGGACCCGCCGGGGCTCGGCGAGGACGAGGGAGGGGGCGTAGGGGAGCCGCCGGGCAGCGGGCTCGCCGAGGCCGCGGGTCCGGACTTCGAGGGCGCCGGGTCCAGGGCGGGCGGCAGCACCGGCCGGTTCACGGTCGGAGGCGCGGCGCCCTTGTCCGGCGAGGTGGGCTCGGCGTCGATGGTGCCGCACACGGCGCTCGCGACCATCCGCTGGCTGTCGGGGACGGGGAAGACGCGCAGCCGGTTGTCGCCGGCGCCGTGCGCGTGGTCGTCGAGGTAGACGTTGCCCGTCAGGGTCTCGCCGTCGGAATGCTCGATCCAGACCGTGTCGTGGTAGTCGGCGCCCGCCCGCTGCTGGTTGTGGCCCGTGACGTGCCAGTCCTTCACCGGCCGGCCCGACGCCCCCGGCGTGGGCGCGTCCGTCGACGCGTACAGCCAGCCGTCGCCGAGGTAGCGCTGGGGGCCTCCGCCCCGCTCGTTGTCCGCCGGGAACTGGAAGCCGCCTCCCAGCACCAGCCGGCCCTTCGGGCATCTCACGGTGGCGTCCGCGGTGCCCCCCGCCCCGACCGCGACCGTGGCCGTGGCGATCGAGACGTCCTTCAGCCTGACGCAGACCGGCCGCAGGTCGACCGCGTAGTTGGACTGCGGGGGCTGCGGGTCCAGGACGTGGGTCTTGCGCTCCGCCCCCTCGGAGTTCCACATCCGGAACGAGACCGGGCTCAGTTCCGTGCCCGGATTGACCGACACCGTCCAGTGCCCGGGCGCGGGTTTCCCGTCGAGCGCCTCGTCCGTGGTGAGCATGTCCATCGGTACGGGTGCCACGCCGCGTTCCCGGAGGTAGCGCGTCGCCCGGAATTCGACTCCGACCATCGTGAAGCCGCCCGTGCACGCCGGCCGGGCCAGCGCCTCGCGGAAGGCCTTCGCGTACGGGCCCTCGGTCGACAGGTCGTGGATCGGACCCTCGTCGGTGCTGGTGATCTTCACCGAGTGGTCCTTGAAGGCGTGCGCCGCCCGGCCGGTGAACTCCTGGTGCGGTTCGAACTCCGGTCCGGCGTTCACGCACAGCGCGTACGAGGTGAGGGTGACGGGCGCGTCCCCCGGGTTGTACGCCGCCGCCAGCCAGGCCGCGCCGACGAACTCGCTCGTCGTCGCGAAGCCGCCGCCGTCGACCGCGTACCCGCCGCCGAGCGCTGTCTCGTGCTTCTGGCACGCCGCGACGACCGACTGCTCGCCCCCTGCGGGCACCTGCGCCGAGGCACTGCGCTGCACGACCACCACGTGCGGCTTCCCCTGTGCGGCCCACCACACGCCGGCCCCCGCGGCGCCGCTGACCACCAGGGCCCCCGCGGCCACCGCGGCCGCGGTCTTCCCGCTGATCGTCCCGCCCGCTCTCGCGAAGATCCCAGAGCCCATGTCCCCCGCTCCTCACCCCTCCGCCCGCCTGCGTGCCCGCGGGGCCGTGGGCAATGTAGCGGCGCGAAACCGCCCTTCACAGGGGTGCGCAGACACCTGCCACGACGTTTGCCGTCCGTTGGTCTTCCCATGGCCGAAGATCGCGCCCCCGGACTGTGCCATTGGCCCACTCTCCCCCTGCCGAGTTGAGCCATTGCCCTCTACATGCTTATCTGTGTCCTATCCATGTATCTACGGCGCCGCGCAGCGCCGGACCGGCGACGAGGCCGGACCGGAGCGCGGTGCCTTCGTCGTGTCCGTACGCCTCCCACCACCCCGGGCGGGCGACGGACGCGGCGTGCAGCATCGCAAGGGGGGCGGCACACCGCCGTGAAGAGGATGTTCGTCGCACCGGACCCGGGGCTCACGAGACTGCGGAACTCGGCCCGCGCGGTGATCGGCGTCGCCGCCGCCGTGGCCCTCGCCGAACTGTGCGGTCTCTCCCTCACCGCATCCATCACCGGGGGACTGGCGGCCCTGCTGGCCCTCTTCACCGTCCTGGACCCGAAGGTCCCGGCCCAGCGCCTCACCACCGCCCTGCTGCCCGTCGCCGGATTCCCGGTGCTGGCCCTGGCCACCGGCCTGCACTCGACGCCCGTCGCCCGGGACGCCGCGTTCCTCGCCGTCGTCCTGGCCGGGGTGTACGCCCGCCGCTGGGGGCCGCGCGGGCACGCCCTCGGCGTCTTCGGCTTCATGATGTTCTTCGTCACCCAGTTCCTGCACGCCGTGCCGGCGCAGCTGCCCGAACTGTTCGCCTCCGTCGGCCTGGCACTCCTGGCCTCCGGCGCCGTGCGCTTCGTCCTGTGGCCCATCGAGCGCCGTACCCCGCCGCCCCCGGCCCCGCCGGGGCTGCCCGGCACCGGGCTGGCCAGGCCCACGACCCGGCAGGCCTTCCAGGCCACCGCCGCCTGTGCCTTCGCGCTCGTCATCGGCCAGTCCCTCTCCGAGGACCGCTGGTACTGGGCCGTCGGCACCGCCTGGTGGATCTTCGTCAACACCACCTCGCGGGGCGAGACCCTGGTACGCGGCTTCCGCCGGGTCCTCGGCACGGTCACCGGCATCGCCGCCGGCCTGCTGATCGCCGTACCCCTGCACGGAGCGCCCCTGCCGACCGCCGTGCTCGTCGGCGTCTGCGTCTTCGGGATCTTCTACACCGCGGCCCCCTCGTACTCCTGGATGATGTTCTTCGTGACCGTCATGGCCGGACTGCTCTACGGCCTCCTCGGCGTCCTGCACCCCGGTCTGCTGCTCCTGCGGTTCCAGGAGACCGCGATCGGCGCGCTCGGCGCCGCCCTCGCCGTGGTGCTGATCCTGCCCGTGACCACCCACGCCACGAACTCCGTCTGGATCCAGCGGGCCCTGCGCTCCGTACACGCCGCGACCGCCGAGGCCACCGCCCGCCTCGCCGGTTCGCCCACCGCGGACCCCGCCCCGCACGCGGCCGAGCTGGAGGTCCTGCTGGCCCGCGTGCGGATGGCGCTCGCCCCGCTGGTGCACCCGCTCAGCCCGTTCCGGGGCCGCAAGGAGCGCGCGGCACAGGTCATCGCGCTGCTGGACGACTGCGCCCGCGAAGTCCGGGGCCTGGCGGCGGTCGCGGCCGACCCGGACGCGAGCCACGACGCCCGCCTCGCGGCGGCCTGCTGGCGCGTCGAAGCGGCCGTGGAGGCGCTGACCGCGGCGGGCGAGGAGGACCGCGCCGGGCACACCGCGGCGCCCGGGACCGTCCCCCGGGCCGCCGCCACCGAACCCGCACTCGCCCACCTGTACGGCCTCGAACAGGCCCTGGCCGAGCTCGCCGGCCCGCTGCGCAGCTCCCGGCCCTCCCCGCTGGTCGACGCCTGACCCCTCCGGCGGAGGGGCCGGGGGATCAGCCCGCCGAGCGTTCGTCCGGCCCGAGCCCGTGCAGCCCCGCCGGCAGCCGGCCGGGGGTGTGCAGCACGCCCAGGGACTGGGTGGCCCGGGTCAGGGCCACGTACAGGTCGCTCGGCTGGAGGTCGGCCGGCTCCACCACGATCACCGTGTCGAACTCCAGCCCCTTGGCCTGGCGCGGGTCCAGCAGCACCGCGTCCCGGGCGAGGTCGGGCTCCTCGCCCGCCCGTACCCCCGGCAGCACGGCCGCCAGCTCCGCGTGCAGCGACCGCGGGGCGATCACCGCGAGCCGGCCCTCCGCGGGCCGCTCCGCCGCCACGGCCCCCGCGAGCGCCCCGGGCAGTTCCGCCGCGGCGCGCGCCCAGGGCCGCACCCCGGTGGACCGTACGGAACTCGGCGGCCGGAATCCGGGATCGCGCTCGCGGAGCACGCCCGCCGCGACCTCCATGATCTCGGCGGGCGTACGGTAGTTGACCCCCAGCCGGACCAGCTCCCAGCGCTCGCCGACGTACGGGGACAGGATCCGCTCCCACGAACCGCCGCCGGCCTCCTCCGCGGTCTGCGCCGGATCGCCGACCAGGGTCATCGACCGGGTCGGGCAGCGCCGCATCAGCATCCGCCAGGCCATCTCCGACAGCTCCTGCGCCTCGTCCACGATGACGTGCCCGAAGGCCCACGTGCGGTCCGCCGCCGCCCGCTCGGCCGTGCTGCGGTGGTCGGCCTCCTCGTACCGTTCGGCCATCCGCTCGGCGTCGATGATGTCGTGGGCGGCGAGGTACTCGTTCTCCTGGTCCTCGAACTCGTAGGACTCCGAGCCCTGCGACAGGTCCAGCACCCCCTGGGCGTACGCGATGCGCCGGGCCCGGGCCCGCTCCTCCTCGGCCCGCCGCGCGGAGTCGTCCTCGCCGAGCAGCTCGGCGGCCTCGTCCAGCAGCGGGACGTCGGCCGGGGTCCAGTCCGGCCGCGCGGAGGGCGCCCGCCGGATCAGCTCCGCCTCGTGCGGGGGCAGGTGCGTGGGGTCCGCCAGGAAGTCGGCGACCAGCTGCTGAGGGGTGAGGGAGGGCCACAGCGAGTCGATCGCCGCGTGCACGGCGGGGCTCATCGCGATCTCCTTGCCGAGCTGGGCGACGTCGTCGGGGCCCAGCAGGTTCGGGCCTCCGTACGGATCGGCGCCCAGCCGGTCGGCGAGCTGCGCCGTGAGCGCGTCGATGACCGGGAAGGCGAAGGCGGCACGCGCCTGGTTGTGCGGCAGCCCGGTGGCGCGCGCCCGGTCGCGGGCCTCATGGGCCATGGTGCGGTCCAGCAGCAGCGTCCCGTAGTCGTCGTGGTCGATCTCCAGGGCGGGCTCGGGGACCGCGTCGTACTCCTCGCCGCTGTCGGCGGGCACCGTCTCCGGCAGGCACTGCCGGTCGGCGACCACCCGGGCCAGGACCCCGGCCATCTCCGCCCGGCCCTTGACCGCGGCGGCGCCCGGGCGGTCGGTGCCCGTCGCGTGCACTCCCGGGAACAGCTCGCCGGGAGTGGCCAGCAGCACACCCGTCTCGCCGAGCGCGGGCAGCACCCCGCCGATGTACCCGAGGAAGGCGGGGCCCGGGCCGACGATGAGCACGCCGCGCCTGGCCAGCAGCTCCCGGTGGGCGTAGAGCAGGTACGCGGCGCGGTGCAGCGCGACCGCCGTCTTCCCGGTGCCCGGGCCGCCCTCGACCACCAGCACCCCGCGGTGCGTGGAGCGGATGATCCGGTCCTGCTCGGCCTGGATCGTGCGCACGATGTCGTGCATCCGGCCCGTGCGCGCGGCGTCGAGCGCTGCGAGCAGCACCGCGTCCGCGTCGGCGCCCTCGTGGCCGGTCCGCTCGGTGTCGGTCAGGTCGAGGATCTCGTCGTGCAGGGAGGTGACCACCCGCCCCCGGCTGCTGATGTGCCGGCGGCGGCGCAGCCCCATGGGTGTGTGGCCGGTGGCGAGGTAGAAGGGGCGGGCCACGTCGGCGCGCCAGTCCAGGACGAGCGGAGTGCGCTCCGTGTCGTCGGCGCGGATGCCGATCCTTCCGATGTGGTGGTCACGGCCGTCGGAGAACTCCAGACGGCCGAAACAGAGACCGTTCTCCCCGGCATTCAGAGCGGCCAGGAGCCCGGACTGTTCGGCGACCAGGACATCCCTTTCCAGCCGGGCCTGTGCGCCGTTCCCGACCTCGCGCAATGCTCCCGCCATGGTGTGTTCGGCCTGGTCGCGCAGGTCGTCGAGGCGCCGATAGAGGTCCGTGACGAATTGCTGCTCTTTCCGGAATTCCTCGGTTGACAATTCCACTCCCGCCGCGCTAAGGTGTCCTCGTGAGGTTGTTCACGCTTTTGGTTTCAGGAAAGGCGTGAATCAATCAATATACGCTCTCCCAACCCTCGGCAGCGAATTCGGCCGGGGGATTTTTTGCGTACCGTGGACCTCATGACCATCGCACACGGCTCGACCGACGGCATCGTCTACCGGCCCGCCCGACCGCAGGACGCGGGTGCCATCGAGGCGCTGGACGGCTCCTTCATCACCGCCACGGTCTTCGAGGTCGCCCCCGCCGGATCGGGTCTCGGCTTCGTGCTCCACGAGGTCCCCGTGGACCCGCCGCTCTACAAGGAGTTCCCGCCCGAGGAGCACGACGAGCAGGGGCTCGGCCGCGGTTCGGGTGCCGACGGGGACGCGCGCACCTACGTGGCCGTCGACGGCGGGCGGGTGTGCGGCTTCGTCGCCACCGGCTACGCGGCCTGGAACCGCCGCCTGACCATCGAGGACATCGAGGTCGCGCCGGACCGTCGGGGACGGGGCGTCGGGCGGGCCCTGATGGAGTGCGCGGCGGAATACGCCCGCGAACGGGGCGCCGAACACCTCTGGTTGGAGGTGAGTTCCGTCAACGCTCCTGCGGTGCACGCCTATCGGCGCATGGGATTCGTCCTCTGCGGCCTCGACACCACCCTGTACGGGGGCACGCCGTCGGCCGGCGAAAGGGCGCTGTTCATGGCCAGGCCCTGCGGTTGAGAGATCATACGCCCCGTCAGTTCCCTTTCGCAGCCGGATCGTGGAAGACCACACGGAGGAGTGTTCCGCGCACGCCTGCCGCACGCCGCTGACCTGCGGCATGTACAAACGGTCATTGTTTATTGCACATTCATCCGGCATGTACAGGGTGGATCTGGTCGGACAGGGGGTAACGGCCCGGAATGGAAATCCTTCAACAGCGCTCCACCACCGCGCAGGTGTGGGAAGCGGCCGAGGAGTTCATCCGACTCTTCCACAGGGAGAGCCACGGCGCGGGCGATCCGCGCACCCGGCTCGCCGAGGTGCGGGCCGAACTCGCGGACACCGGCACCTACCGGCACACCCATGCCGAACTGGTCCACGGGGCCCGGGTCGCCTGGCGCAACAGCAACCGCTGCATAGGCCGGCTCTACTGGAACTCGCTGCGGGTCCGTGACCGGCGCGGGCTCACCGACGCCGACGGCATCGCCGCCGAGTGCTTCGAGCACCTGCGCGAGGCGACCAACGGGGGCAAGGTCCGGCCCACCATCACCGTCTTCGCCCCGGACACCCCGCAGAGCCCCGGACCGCTGATCTGGAGCGAGCAGCTCGTCCGCTACGCCGGCTACGGAGACCACCCGTCGATAACCGTCGGCGACGCCCGCAACGCCCCGCTCACCGAGGCCCTGCTGCGGCTCGGCTGGACGGGCGGCGCCGGCACCCCGTTCGACCCGCTCCCGCTCGTGGTCCAGGGGGTCGACGACAAGCCGCGCTGGTTCGACCTCCCCGCCGACGCCGTGCTGGAGGTGCCGATCGAGCACCCCGAGGGCGACGGCTGGGCCGACTGGGGGCTGCGCTGGCACGCCGTACCCGCCATCTCCAACATGTGCCTGGAGATCGGTGGCATCCACTACCCGGCGGCCCCGTTCAACGGCTGGTACATGGGCACCGAGATCGGCGCCCGCAACCTGGCCGACACCGACCGCTACAACCTCCTGCCCGCCGTGGCCCGCCGCCTCGGCCTGGACACCGCCAGCGACCGCTCGCTCTGGAAGGACCGGGCGCTCGTCGAGCTCAACCGGGCGGTGCTGCACTCCTTCGACCGCGCCGGGGTCACGATCGCCGACCACCACACCGAGTCACGGCGCTTCCTGTCCCACATGGAACGGGAGGAGAGCAAGGGGCGTGAGGTCGGCGCGGACTGGTCCTGGATCGTGCCCCCGATCTCCGGCGCCGCCACCCCGGTCTTCCACCGTACCTACGAGGACCGCCCGAGCAGCACCGCCTACGTCCACCACCCGGGCGCGCAGGAAAGGGCACAGGGGCGCGACTTGGTCTAGACCTTCTGTTACGGTCGGCTCCGGACCGATCGACGGAGGGGCAGGGCATGGGCGACAGGACGGCCGGCGAGGCGGAACACCGGGTCCACATCGGCTCGTTCACCTCGTCGGGCGGGCGCGGCATCACCACCGCGGCCCTCGACCCGCAGACCGGAGCGCTCACGCAGCTCTCCACGACCGACGCGCTGGCCGACCCCTCGTACCTCGTAGCGGGCGTGCACGAGGGGGTGCTCTACGCGGTGAGCGAGAGCGCCGAGGGGGCGGCCCGTGCCTTCGTCGCGGAGGGCGGGGGGCTGCGGGCGCTCGGGGAGCCGGTGCCGGTGGGCGGCGCCGGCCCCACCCACCTCGGCGTCGCCGGGCCGTGGCTGCTCACCGCCCACTACACCTCGGGCGGAGTCGGCGCGCTCGCCATCACGGGGGACGGATCCCTGGCGGGCCCCGCCCGGGTGCTGCGCCACCACGGATCGGGCCCGGACCCGGAGCGCCAGGAGGGACCGCACGCCCATCACGTCCTGGCCGACCCGAGCGGCCGCTGGGTGCTGAGCGTCGACCTGGGAGCCGACCGCGTACGCGTCTGCGCACTGGACGGACCCACCGGCACGCTGCGGCCGCACTCCGAGACCGCGCTGCCTGCCGGCAACGGCCCGCGCCACCTCGCCTTCCACCCGGACGGGGAGGTGGCGTACGTGGTGAACGAGCTGAGGCCGCTGCTGACCGTCTGCCGATGGGACGCGGAGGCGGGCGGCCTCGAACCGGTCGCGGAGGTTCCGATCGCCGCAGAAGCCGATCCAGCGGGTGTCAGGGCCTATCCCTCCGCGATCGTGGCCGCGCCCGACGGCCGCTTCGTCTGGGTCGCCGTGCGCGGCGCGGACACCCTCGTCACGTTCTCGCTGGCCGACGGCCCCGCGCAGCCGCGCCGCACGGGCGCGGTGGACTGCGGCGGACGCTGGCCCCGCGACCTGGCCCTCGACCCGGCGGGGAAGCGGCTCTACGCGGCCAACGAGCACTCGGGGGACGTCACCTGGTTCGACGTGGACCCGGCGACGGGGCGGCCCGCCCGCGCCGGTGCGCTGCCGGTCCCGGCCGCCAGCTGCGTGCTGTTCCGCCAGGCCCGCCAGGCCCGCTAGGCCCGCTCATGCGTGAGGCCCCGCCCCCCGGCGTCAGCCGGCCCGGGGAGCGGGGCCTCACGCACGCGTGGTGCGGGTCGTCAGTTCGCGGGGGCGCCCAGGGTGATCCCGAGGGCGGCGGTGTACTGGGCGACGGCCAGCTTGCCGAGCGCCCCGTAGGCACCGAGCACCTCGGCCGCGGCGCAGTCGGCCTCCTTGCAGGCGGTGTCCAGCAGCCCGTCGGCGGCCTCCGGCCCGATCAGGTAGGGGGCGAGCGCGAGCTGGGTGGAACCCTCGCGGCGCAGCTGCTCGGCGACCGCGGCCACCGAGCCCTCCTCGTCGAGCGCGGCGGCCTTCACGGGCACCGCGAGGCGGGCGGCGAGCAGCATGCCGGTGATGCCCGCGGCCTGGACGGCCTCCTCGCCGCCGGTGGTGGCGAGCACGATGCCGTCGGCGGCGGTGGTCACGGTGAAGAGCCGCGCGCGGTCGGCGCGGGCCAGCCCCGCCTCGGAGAGCCGCACGTGCAGGCCCTCGGCGAGCAGCGGGTGCGGGCCGAGTACGTCGGCCAGCTCGGCGGCGGCCGAGGAGTCCATCAGCGCCTGGCGGATCCGGCGCAGCAGGCCGCCGTCCGGACCGGCCAGCAGGGGCACGACCACGGCGTCCGGGCCGGTCGGCGCGGGCACCTCGTGGCCGGCGGCACGGGCGAACTCGGCACGCTCGGCGCGCTCGGTCGCGACGGCCGTCAGCACGCCGGACAGCGAGGGGAACTCGGACTCGTCGTCACCGTCCAGGAAACCGATCCGGGCCTCCAGGCCCGGCAGCTCGGAGCGGCCGATGCTGATGATCTCTTCCGCCAGCCCCCGCGAGGCGGCCGACGGCGTACCCGGCACGGCGAGCACCAGCGCGGGCGCGCCCTCTGGCGCCGCCGCGGGCTCGGGCCGGCGGTGCCGTCCGGTCTGGCGGGGTCGCGGCATTCGTACGGGCAGGCCATTCGCGGGCCCAGTGGGGGAGCTCATGGCGCCGCATGCTACTGGCTTATCGGAACCAGGTGTTCGGGAGGGCCTTCTCGGGCGGCATCTGTCCGTATTTATCCGATGAATATCGCATACGGTCAGCCCGTCGGGACCCGAAACCGAGCGATCGTACTTTACCCGTCGGCCGATTGGGAGAGGGGGTCCTTGCGCCAGTAGAGTGATCCTTTGTGGCAGCTCTCCCGTTGAACCAACTCGTCGAGCCCGGCTGGGCCGAGGCGCTGAGCCCCGTGGCCGGCCGCATCGCAGCCATGGGCGACTTCCTGCGCGCCGAGATCGCCGCGGGCCGCACGTACCTCCCGTCCGGGGCGAACGTCCTGCGCGCCTTCCAGCAGCCCTTCGACGAGGTGCGCGTCCTGATCGTGGGACAGGACCCCTACCCGACCCCCGGTATGGCCATCGGCCACAGCTTCGCCGTCGCGCCCGACGTGCGCCGGCTGCCGGGGAGCCTGGAGAACATCTTCCGGGAGCTGAACACCGACCTCGGTCTGCCCCGGCCCTCCAACGGCGACCTGACGCCGTGGACCCGGCAGGGCGTGCTGCTGCTCAACAGGGCGCTGACCACCGCGCCCCGCAACCCCGGGGCCCACCGGGGCAAGGGCTGGGAGGAAGTGACCGAGCAGGCCATCCGCGCGCTCGCCGCCCGGGGCAAGCCGCTGGTGTCGGTGCTGTGGGGGCGCGACGCCCGCAACCTGCGGCCGTTCCTCCAGGAATTCCCGGCGATCGAGTCCGCCCACCCGTCGCCGATGTCGGCGGACCGCGGCTTCTTCGGATCGCGGCCGTTCAGCCGGACCAACGACCTCCTGGCCCGCCAGGGGGCCGAGCCGGTCGACTGGCGCCTGCCGTAGGCCCTGTCCGGCCGGGCAGGGCGGTCGATACCGGACGGCGTCGGGATCGACATCCGACCTTGACATTCCGCATGCCGTTGTCGCTTCGATACCCGTTCGCAATCCCTCCGAATGCTCCAACTCCCCGCCCGCAGCGTCAGATTCAACACCGACGACGCTCCGAGGGAGATGGCATGACGCCCCATCAGGATGACCGCACGTCCCGAACGTCCCGCATGTCCCGAACGGCCCGAACGTCCTCCACGGCCCGGAGAAGACCCCGGGGCCGGCTGATCGCCGCGCTCGCCGCCGGCGGCGTCCTGCTGGGCGGTTGCGGGTACGGCGGCGGGACCGGCGACCGGGCCGCGCACGGAGCCGACTCCCGGCCCAGGCCCGCCGCCTCCTTCCCCGGCGGGGGTGCCCCCGAGGGTGAGAGCGACGGGCGGAGCGCCACGAAGCCGCCCGCGGACTACCTCTCGACCTTCGCGCTCGACGTGGACACCGCCAGCTACGGCTACGCCCGCCGCACCCTCGCCGAAGGCCGGCTGCCAGACGCCGCGAGCGTGCGCCCGGAGGAGTTCGTCAACAGCTTCCGCCAGGACTACCGGCAGCCCGACGGCGACGGCTTCACGGTCACCGTCGACGGGGCCCGGACCACCGACCCGAGCTGGTCCCTGGTCCGGGTGGGACTCGCCACCCGGGCCGCGGGAGGCGGCACGGACGCGGAACGGCGGCCGCCCGCCGCCCTCACCTTCGTCGTGGACGTGTCCGGGTCGATGGCCGAACCCGGGCGCCTCGACCTCGCCCGCACCTCCATGAACCTCATGACCGACCAGCTGCGCGAGGACGACTCGGTCGCCGTCGTCACCTTCAGCGGCACCGCCCGGACCCTGCTGCCCATGACCCGCGTCGAAGGCCACCGCGACCGGATCCACGAGGTGGTCGACGGACTGCGCACCGCCGATTCCACCAACGTCGAGGCGGGCGTCGCGCGCGGGTACGACGAGGCGGTGAAGGGGCTGCGGCCCGGCGCCACCAACCGAGTCGTCCTGCTCTCCGACGCCCTCGCCAACTCCGGATCCACTTCCGCCGACACCATCCTGAGGCGGGTCGCCTCGGCACGGACGGAGCACGGGATCACCCTCTTCGGGGTGGGGGTGGGCAGCGAGTACAACGACGCCTTCATGGAACGGCTCGCCGACAAGGGGGACGGCCACACCACCTACGTCTCCGACCCCGAGGGCGCGGGCAAGGTGTTCTGCGAGGACCTGCCCGCACAAGTGCAGCTGCGGGCCCGCGACGCCAAGGCGCAGGTCTCCTTCGACCCGGCGACCGT
Organism: Streptomyces sp. NPDC053432; assembly: GCF_055585365.1. Lineage (NCBI taxonomy): Bacteria > Bacillati > Actinomycetota > Actinomycetes > Kitasatosporales > Streptomycetaceae > Streptomyces > Streptomyces sp. NPDC053432. The sequence continues at coordinate 568,256 of NZ_JBVJKF010000002.1, read as the reverse complement.
CGAGCGGTTCCGCCTGATCGGCTACGACAACCGCAGGGTCGCGGACGACGCGTTCCGCGACGACACCGTGGACGGGGGAGAGGTGGGCTCCGGCCACACCGTCACCGCCCTGTACGCGGTGCGGCTGCGCTCCGGCGCCGGCGGGCACGTGGCGACGGCGACGGTGCGCTGGCTGGACCCGAACACCCGGGCTCCGCACGAGGAGTCGGGACGGGTGGAGGCGGCCGCGCTGGCGGGGGACCTGTGGACCGAGGCGCCGCCGCGCCTGCAGGTCAGCGCGGTGGCCGCGTACTTCGCCTCGGCGCTGCGCGAACGGGCCGGAGGCTGGGAGCGGGTGCCGGGCGCCGTCCCGCTGGCCGGCCTCGCGGAGCACGCGGACCGGCTGGCCGGCCGCACCGAGGACCCCGCCGTACGGCAGCTGTCGCAGGCGGTACGGCAGGCGGGACGGCTGACCGGCTGACCTGCTGAGGCGCTGACCGGCTGAGGTGCTGAGGTGCTGACGGGCGGTCCGGGCTCCGGACCGCCCCCCGGCACGGCCTATCCCCCCACCACGGCCGCCCGTACGCACAGGACGTCCGGCAGGTGCTCGGTCAGCAACTGCCAGCTCTCGCCGTCGTCATGACTGGCGTACAGCTCGCCGTTGCGGTTACCGAAGTAGACCCCCGCCGGGTCCGCGTCGTCCGTGCACAGGGCGTCGCGCAGCACCGTCCCGTAGTGGTCCCCGGTCGGCAGCCCCTTGGAGAGCGGTTCCCACGTGGCCCCCGCGTCCCGGGTCCGGAAGACCCGGCAGCGGTGCTCGGCGGGGACGCGGTCGGAGTCCGCGTTCAGCGGGAAGACGTACGCGGTGTCCGCCCGGTGCGGGTGGGCGGCCACCGCGAAGCCGAAGTCCGAGGGCAGCCCGCCGCCGATGTCCGTCCACCGGGCTCCCGCGTCGTCGCTCCGGTAGACGCCCCAGTGGTTCTGCAGGTACAGGCGGTCCGTGTCCCCGGCGTCCCGGGCGATCTTGTGCACGCACTGGCCGAACTCGGGGTGCTGGTCCGGCAGGAACACCGCCGAGACCCCCGCGTTGGACGGGGACCAGCTGGCCCCGCCGTCCTCGGTGCGGAACACCCCGGCGGTGGACACGGCCACGGTCACCGAGTCCGCGTCGCGCGGGTCGGTGATCACCGTGTGCAGGCCCTCGCCGCCCCCGCCCGGCACCCATTTCGCGCGGCTCGGGTGTTCCCACAGGGGACGGACCAGCTCGAAGGATTCACCCCGGTCGGTGGAGCGGAACAGGGCGGCGGGCTCCGTCCCCGCGTACACCACGTCCGGGGCCTCGGGGCCGGCCGGCTGCAGCTGCCAGACCCGCTCCAGCGAGGCGCCGGTGTCCTTGGGGAACTTCACGGCGGGCGACGCGGGTTCCCGCCAGGTCGCGCCGAGGTCGTCGGAGGTGAAGACCGACGGCCCCCAGTGGGAGCTGTCCGCGCCGACGAGCAGCCGGGGTGCCGGGCCCCGCCGGTCCACCGCCACGGCGTAGACGGCCTCGGCGTTGAAATGGGGTCCGCCGAACTCCCACGGACCGTCACCCCGCCGACGGCCGATGAACAGTCCCTTGCGGGTTCCCACGAGCAGCAGTACCTCGGCCATGGCCGGCACCTCCGGACTCGGAGCTCTTCTTCCCGGTCTTCCCGGTTCTTTCCGGCCAGTCTGCACCCGCCCACTGACAGCGGCCCGGTGCGCTCACGGGGGTCCGGATTAGCTGATCGATACTGATCGTTTACCGACAGGAAATCATTGCCGCTTGCATGTAGCTGTTTGGAATGGGTTGACTTCACGTCATCACCGGCACACGCGAGAGGACCTACGTGGCCACCGAGCACCTGTCCCCGCTCGACCTCGCCTTCTGGCGGATCGAATCCGCCGCCCACCCCATGCACCTCGGCGCCCTGGCCGTGTTCGAGGCGTCCCGCGAGGGGGCCGCCACGGGACGGGCCGCCGAGCGGGCCGCCGAACTGCTCGCCGCCCGGTGCGCCGCCGTGCCGGGTCTGCGCCGCCGGATCCGCGACGTGCTGCTGCCGGTCGGCGCGGCCGCCTGGTCGCCGGACCCCGGTTTCGACCCCGCCCGCCACGTCTTCCTCGTACGGACGGACGCCGCGCACCCGCACGCCGCGGCCGGTCCGCTGATGGCGCGCCCGCTGGACCGGGACCTGCCGCCGTGGGAGGCGCACGTACTGGCCGGGCCCGGCCCGGAGCGCTTCGCGGTGCTCTTCAAGTTCCACCACGCACTCGCCGACGGGATGGGCGCCCTCGCCCTCGCGGCCTCCCTCTTCGACGGGTTCGACCAGGAGCCGGCCGTACGGCCCCCCGCGCGTCCGGTGCCCGAGCAGCGGGCCGGCTCCGCCCTGCGCCGGCTCCCCGGCGCCCTGGCGGCCCGGGTCCAGGACGTCGGCCAGGCCCTGGAGATCGGCGCCGCCGTGGCCCGCTCCGGCCTGCCGCTCGGGGTTCCCGCGGCTCTCGTCGCCGGTCCGGGGAGCGCGGGCACCCGTACCGTCGCGGGACTCGCGCTCGACCTGGACGAGGTCAACCTGGTCCGCAAGGGCGCCGGCGGCACCGTCAACGACGTGCTGATCGCCCTGGTCGCCGGCGCGCTCCGGCGCTGGCTGGCCGGGCGCGGCGAGCCGCTGCCGCCCGGGCCGGGCCCGCGCGCCCTGATCCCCGTGTCCCGGCGCGGCCGCCCCGGCGGCGGCGGGAACCGGCTCTCCGGCTACCTCCTGCGGCTCCCGCTCGCCGAGGCCGACCCGCTGCGCCGGCTGTACTCCGTACGCGCCGGCATGGACCGCAACAAGGACGCGGGGCCCGCGCGCGGCGCCGGGGCCGTCGCCCTGCTGGCCGACCACGTCCACCCGCTGGGCCACCGGCTCGGGGGCCCGCTCGTCGCCCAGGCGGCCCGGCTGCTCTTCGACATCCTGGTCACCAGCGTCCCGCTGCCCGGGCTCACGTTCGCCCTCGGCGGGAGCCGGGTCCGCGAGGTCTACCCGCTCGCCCCGCTGGCCCGCGGCCAGTCCCTGGCCGTCGCGGTCTCCACCTACCAGGGCACGGTCCACTACGGCCTGGTCGGCGACGCGGCCGCCGTCCCGGACCTGGAGGCCCTTGCCGGGGCGCTGCGCGCGGAACTGGACGAGCTTGTACGACAGGTCTCGTAGTACGAGGGATTTCGTAGTACGGTGTCTCTCGTACTTAGCCGCCGATCCCCGGCGCGCCCGGTGACATCTGGAGATCCCTGATGAGTGCTGCCTCCGCCGCCCCTGCCGCTTTCGCCGCCCTGTTCGCACCGCACACCCTCCGCTCGGTCACCATCCCCAACCGCGTGTGGATGGCTCCCATGTGCCAGTACAGCGCCGAGGCCTTCGGCCCGAACGCGGGCGTGGCCAACGACTGGCACTTCGCCCACTACGCGGCCCGCGCCGTCGGCGGCACCGGCCTGATCATCCAGGAGGCCACCGCAGTCTCCCCGGAGGGCCGGATCACCCCCTACGACCTCGGCATCTGGAACGACACCCAGGTCGAGGCGCTGCGCCGGATCACCGCCTTCGTCAAGGCCCAGGGCGCCGTCCCCGGCATCCAGATCGCGCACGCGGGCCGCAAGGCGTCCACCGACCGCACCTGGAAGGGCGGCGCCCCCGTCGGACCGGAGGCGCACGGCTGGCAGCCGGTCGCCCCGAGCGCGGTGCCGTTCGCCGAGGGCCACCCGGTGCCGCACGAGCTGACGCTCGATGAGATCGCCGAGGTCACCGGCCGGTTCGCGGCCGCCGCCGGGCGCGCGCTGGACGCGGGTTACGAGGTCCTGGAGATCCACGGGGCACACGGCTACCTCATCGGCGAGTTCCTCTCCCCGCACAGCAACCGTCGCACCGACGCCTACGGCGGCTCCTTCGAGAACCGCACCCGCCTCGCCCTCGAGGTCGTCGACGCCGTGCGGGCCGTGTGGCCCGAGGAACTCCCGCTGTTCTTCCGGATCTCCGCCACCGACTGGCTGGAGGAGAACGGCTGGACGTCCGACGAGACGGTCCGGCTGGCCGTCCTGCTCCAGGAACACGGGGTGGACCTCCTCGACGTCTCCACCGGCGGCCTCGCCCCCGGCGTGACGATCCCCCTCGGTCCGGGCTACCAGGTGCCCTTCGCGGCCCGGGTGAAGGCGGAGACCTCCCTTCCGGTGGCCGCCGTCGGCCTGATCACCGAACCGGAGCACGCGGAGAAGATCCTCGCCAACGGCGAGGCCGACGCGATCCTGCTGGGCCGGGAGCTGCTCCGCGACCCGTACTGGGCCCGCCGCGCGGCCGCCGAGCTGGGCGGGGAGGCGCGCACCCCCGACCAGTACCACCGCTCCTGGTGAACGCCGGTCGTACGATGGTTCTCGTACCGTGGGGTGCAGAGCGAACCGAGTGAGCGGAGCCAAGGACATGACGGAACGGGACGCGGCCCGCACCCTCGACCACCCCGAGGCGGCGGAGATCCGCCTGGAGGGCGTGCTGCACGCGCTCTCCGACCCGGTCCGGCTGTCCATCGTCCGTGATCTCGACGCCTCGGCGGCGGAGCTGGCCTGCTCGTACTTCGACCTGCCGGTCACCAAGTCGACGACCACGCACCACTTCCGCGTGCTGCGCGAGAGCGGTGTCGTCCGCCAGACCTACCGCGGGACCACGAAGCTCAACACGCTGCGCCGCGGCGAGCTGGAGACCCTCTTCCCCGGCCTGCTCGACGCCGTCCTGACGGCGGCGACTGCCGAAGCGGGGCGGCTCGGCTAGTGCGGTGACCGGCAAGGTTCAACGGGTGACGGCGCCCGGCACGGCACCTCGCGGCGTTGTCGGTCCGCGCGAGTACGTCCAGTACGAGCCGCGGTCCTCCGCCTTGCGGTGCACCGCACCGGACACCGCGACCCGGCAGACCTGTCCGGCCACAGCACTAAATGGTCGTGTCCCAGCGGTGGAGCAGACTGCCGTCGGGGCCGTACACGTCCATCGTGTAGCCGCCGCCGAGGGAGAGGCCCTCCTCGCCGGTCAGGAACGAGGCGATCGAGGCCGCCTGCCTCTTGAAGAGGGCGTCGTCCGAGTCCGCGTTGGCGGTGTGCACGACGATGTACGGCGGATAGCCCTCCCGCTTGAAGCGCGGCTCGATGCCGTACACGTCGGCGTCCCCGCCGGCCCGCCGGTATCGCCCGGCCAGCGCCGCGGCCTCCGGCGGAGCCGCCGTACCCGTCGCCGTGGGGCCGGCCGGGAATCCGGTGGGCGACGGCGCGTCCGTGCACGCCGTCAGCGCGGCGGCGCACGCCAGCGCCGTCAGTGTCAGAGCGATCCCGCGTCCCACCCGCACAACTCCCTTGATCCGGCGTGCCGTCCGGACCACGCTATGCCAGGCCCGCCGCCCCCAACAGGCCCGCCCAGTCCGGGATCTTCACCGGCCCCCGGCCGAAGGAGCGGCCCAGCTCCCTCTCGGCCGCCTCGATGGCCAGCCAGCCGGGCCATTCCACCGGGTGCAGCCCCGCCGCCCGGAGCGCGTCCAGAGGGTCCCCCGCGAGCTCCCGCCGGGCCAGCGCGCCCGCGTCCTGGAGCAGCGAGGACGCGGTCTCCTTCGCGCAGGGGCGATTGGTGCCGATCACGCCCGTCGGGCCCCGCTTGATCCAGCCCGCCACGTACTCGCCGACCGAGGCCCGGCCCGCCCGCAGCACCCGCCCCGCCGCGTGCGGGACCGTTCCCTTCGCCGGATCGAAGGGCAGCCCGTCCAGCGGCACGCCCTGGTACCCCACCGAGCGCAGCACCAGCTGCGCCTCGATGTCCTCGAAGACGCCCGTCCCGGTCACCCCGCCTCGCCCGTCCGGGGCGGTCCGCTCGAAGCGCATCGCGGTGACCCGGCCGTCGGGCCCGCCCAGGATCTCCGCCGGGCGCAGGTAGAACCGCAGGGCGATCCGCCGCCCCGTCCCGTCCGTCGCATCCAACCCGCCCGTCCCGCCCGGGCCTGCCCCGGCCCAGCCGCGCAGCGTCTCCAGGTTCCGCCGGGCCACCGCCGGCAGGGCGGCTGCGGCAGCCGGGTCCTCGTACACCGGGTCGATGGCCAGTTCGGCCGGGTCGACCACCGTGTCCACCCCGGGCAGTGTGCCCAGCTCCCGCAGCTCCTTGGTGGTGAACTTCCCCTGAGAGGGCCCCCGCCGGGCCACCATCGCCACCCGGCGCACCCCGCTGCGCGTGAGCGCGCCCAGGGCCGGCTGCGGCATGTCCGTCGGCTCCAGTTCCGCGGGGCCGCGGGCCAGGATCCGGGTCACGTCCACCGCGACGTTGCCCGCGCCGACCACCACCGCCGAGTCCACCCCGGACAGGCCGAAGCTCTCGCCGACCGCGTCCGGGTGCCCGCTGTACCAGGAGACGAACGAGGTCGCGGAGTGCACCCCGGCCAGCTCCTCGCCCGGGATCCCGAGCAGCCGGTCCCGGGCGGCGCCCACGCAGTAGACCACCGCGTGGTACAGCTCCAGCAGCCGCTCGGTGGGCAGCGCGGGACCGCCCACCTCGACGTTGCCGAGGAAGCGGATCCGCTCGTCCTCCAGCACGGTCCGCAGGCTGCCCTGCAGGGACTTGATCTTCTCGTGGTCGGGCGCGACCCCGTACCGGACGAGCCCGTACGGCGCCGGCAGCCGGTCCAGGACGTCGACGAGCACCCCGGGCACCTCGCGCTGCTGGACCAGTGTCTGGGCCGCGTAGACCCCACTGGGACCCGATCCGACGACGGCGACTCGAAGCACGGCGGAGCTCCTCCCGCAGGTGGTCCCAGCATGACACCGCCCCCTGCGGCCGTCAGCCCATCGCGCGCATCCGGCTGATCTCGGCCGTCTGGACGGCCACCACCTCGGTGGCCATCTCCTCGACCGCCACGTTGTTGCCGTCGGCCAGCGCCTCGCCCGCCATCTTCAGCGCGCCCTCGTGGTGGGCGGTCATCAGTTTCAGGAAGAGCCGGTCGAAGTCGGCGCCCGAGGCCGCGGCCAGTTCCTCCAGCTGCCGCTCGGTGGCCATGCCCGGCATCGCGGAGTGGTCGTGGACGTGCCCGCCGGAGGCCGCGGGCGGCGCCGGGTGCAGGGCCGTCCACTTCTCCATCGCCGCGATCTCGGGCCGCTGTGCGGCCGTGATCCGCTCCGCCAGCCGCCTGACCCCGTCCGCCGAGGCCCGCTGCGGGGCCAGCGCGCTCATCGTCAGGGCCTGCCTGTGGTGCTCGATCATGTTCCGCACGTAGGAGTGGTCGGCGGCGTTCGGACTGTCGTCGGGCTTTTCCTTCGCGGCCTGCTCCGGTGTGAGCGTGCGGGCCGCCTCGCCCGGTCTGCCGGGGGCGATCACCACCGGCCGCCCGTCCCGCGCGTGATCCGTACCGCCTCCGGACTCGCAGCCGGTGAGGGCGATCAGGAGTCCGGCGACCGCGGCCGCGCCGGCGCAGCGGCGGAGCCGTACCGATAAGGCCATGAGGCCACGAGGGGCTTTTGCCATGTCCATGAAGAGGACCATACTGCCGGGGTCCTGGTTCCGTTCCCACCCCGAACGGAATCGACCGGACCTCCAAGGGAGGGCACAGTGACCTCGCTACACCACAGGAGAGTGCGAAAGGGAAGGGTGGGAGCGGCCGTCGCGGCGGCCGGGCTGTTCACCGCGCTCCTCGCGGCCGGACCGGCGGCCGCCACCCCCGATCCGGGTGACTTGTCGCCCGGCCAGGGCAGCCGGCTGAGCGGCGCGGGCCTCGCGGCCGGCCGGGAGCTCGCCCCGGGCGAGATCCCGGGGCAGGACGAGATCGTGCACAGCGCCAACGTCAAACCCCTGGCCAACATCCCCTCGGCCGACCCCGCGGTGATCAACTCGGACATCGCCTTCCAGGGCAGGTACGCCTACGCGGGCAACTACAACGGTTTCACGATCTACGACATCGCCGACCCGAAGGCACCCAGGACCGTCACCCAGGTCCTCTGCCCCGGCGGTCAGAACGACATCTCCGTCAGCGGCGACCTGCTCTTCCTCTCCACCGACTCCTCGCGCAGCGACGACTCCTGCAACAGCGTCTCGCAGCCGGCCACGGAGAAGTCCTCGTGGGAGGGCATCAAGATCTTCGACATCAAGGACAAGAAGAACCCCAAGTACATCAAGTCCGTGGAGACGGCCTGCGGTTCCCACACCCACACCCTGGTGCCGGGCGGCCGCGACATCTACCTCTACGTCTCCTCGTACTCCCCGAACGAGGCCTTCCCCGACTGCCGGCCGCCGCACGACGGGATCTCGGTCGTGAAGGTGCCGAAGAAGGCGCCGACGCAGGCCGCGGTCGTCGCCTTCCCGGTCCTCTTCCCGGACGGCGGCAATCCGGGCGCGCCCACCAACCCGGGCGTCTCCAAGACCACCGGCTGCCACGACATCACCGTGCTGCCGTCGAAGAACCTGGCCGCCGGAGCCTGCATGGGCGACGGCATCCTCTTCGACATCAGCAAGCCCGAGCAGCCGCGGGTCATCGACCGGGTGCAGGACAACGTCAACTTCTCGTTCTGGCACTCGGCGACCTTCAACGAGCGGGCGGACAAGGTGGTGTTCACCGACGAGCTCGGCGGCGGTGGCGCCGCGACCTGCAACGAGGCCACCGGCCCGAACCGGGGCGCCGACGGTGTCTACGACATCACCGGCACGGGGGACCAGCGCCGACTCGTCTTCCGCAGCTACTACAAGATCCCGCGCCACCAGGCCGACACCGAGAACTGCGTGGCCCACAACGGCTCGCTGGTCCCCGTCGGCGGCGGCCGCGACATCATGGTCCAGGCCTGGTACCAGGGCGGCGTCTCGGTGTGGGAGTTCACCGACTCCGCACAGCCCAAGGAGATCGCGTACTTCGAGCGCGGCCCCCTGACGACCGACAGGATCGGCGCCGGCGGCTCGTGGTCCGCGTACTACTACAACGGGCACATCTACTCGAACGACATAGCCAAGGGCCTGGACGTGCTGAGGCTCGACGACTGGCGCACCGAGAGCGCCAAGTGGGTCCGGCTGGACCGGCTCAACGTGCAGAGCCAGCCCGACTACCGCTGACCGGCACCACCTAGCGCACCGTTCCGCCGGGCGGCCCGCCGTCCGGCGGGACACCGAGGTTCCAGTCCAGCCCGTACCGCTGGAACAGCTCCGCCCGCAGCCTCGTCAGCGGCATGGGCGCCCCCGGCAGCAGCACCGCCACCACCGCGCCCATGAGCAGGGCCCGCAGCAGCGGGTAGTCCGTGTCCGCGTCCCGCGAGCCGTACCGTACGACCGTGTCCCGCAGCAGCTCCGCCAGCCTCTGCTGCTCCGGGCACTGCACGAACCCCTCGGCCGTGAGGATGCCCGCCATATGGGTGCGCATCAGCAGCGGCTGGTCCCGGGCCAGCCCGAGGACCGCGTCGATCGCCCGCGCGAGCCGCTCACGCCCGTCCTCGCTGCGCGGCTCCCGCTCCAGCGCGGCCTGCAGGGTCAGGTGCATCAGCCGGTGCACGGCGGACTGCAGCAGCTGCCGCTTGCCCGGGAAGTAGTACGAGACCAGGCCGCGCGCGGCCCCCGCCCGGTCGGCGATGTCGCCGAGCGTCGTGGCCTCGTACCCGCGTTCGGCCACGAGCTCGACCGTCGCCTGCAGCAGCCGCTGCCGGGAACGTCTGCGCAATTCTTCATTGACCGATGGGCTGCGCGGGGACATGCTTACTCCTGCGTTGACTGGCTGGGAGCCAATATACTCAGCGCACGGGTCGGCCTGCTCTGGGTGACACGGGGGATCGCCCAGGGCAGGCACACCTCCCACCCTCACCGCCGGGACCTTCACCGCCGGGACCTTCACCGCCGGGCCGGGCCGGACCTCCGCCGGGGGGCGGGCAGGCAGGCCGCGAGGGCCACCAGGAGCACACCCAGAAGCCAGCCTCCGATCACGTCGGACAGCCAGTGCACCCCCAGGTAGAGCCGGGTGAACCCGACCCCGGCCACCGAGACCACGGCCAGCGCCCACGCGGCCGCGGCCCAGGCCGCCGCCCGCCTCGGCCGGTCCGCGCTCCTGGGCAGCAGCCACAGCAGCAGCCCGCACACCACCGCGGCCGTCATGGCGTGGCCGGACGGGTAGGAGGCGTAGTGCGACGAGTGCACCGGGTCCGTCCACCCCGGCCGCTCCCGGCCCACCAGCGCCTTCAGTCCCTGGTTCACCACCCCGGCCGCCAGGGTCGCCAGGCCCACCCGCCACGCACGCTCCCGGTCGCCGCGCAGCCACAGCCACGCGCACGCGAGGGCGGCCAGCGCGCGCATGGTCCAGGGATCCCACACCCAGTCGGTCAGCACGCGCATCAGCCGGGTGACACCGGGGTGGGTGACGGCATGCACGTGCAGATCCAGGGCCACCCGTCCGTCGAGGGCCAGCAGCGGCGGCCACTCGGTCACCACCAGCACCGTCAGTACGGCCGCGAACAGCGCGCAGCCGATGCCCACCCACCGCAAGTGATCGTTCCGCATGCGGGCGATCCTCGCACCCGTGCGTGCCCGGAACCCTCAGCGCCTCAGGCCAGGGCGCTCAGCCCCGGTACGAAGGCGACGAGCACCGGCACCGCCGGCAGCAGCGTCGCCAGCGCCGTCAGCCGGAGCCTGCGGCTCGCCGGCAGGCGGGGTTCGGCCGCCAGCAGCCGCCGCACCCGCTGCTGGACGTGCGCGTCGGGCGTGGCGCCCGGTCCGAACGCCCCCCGGTCCTCGTTCAGTCCGACCAGCGCCAGCGCCACCGTGAGCCGCCCGTACCGCCGCGAGGCCGCGTCGTCGGCGGCCAGCTCGACGAGCAGGTGCATCTCCGCCTCGAACGCCGCGAAGACCGGCACCTGCGGGAACCCCCCGGCCAACGCCCGCGAGCAGTGCAGCAGCCAGTCGTGCCGGGCCGCCGTGTGGCTCTGCTCGTGCGCCAGTACGGCGTCCAGCTGGCTGCCCTTCAACCGTCCGAGCGCCGCCGTCGTCACCACCAGCCGCGGCGCCGTCCCCGGCAGCCACCACGCGTCCGGCCGCGGCCCCTCCAGTACGACGAGCCGCGCGCCCACCGGGTCCTCACCGGGCAGCAGCGGGGCCCGTACCCGCAGCTCGCTCCCCTGCGCGCGCCGCCGGGCCCGCGCCCGCAGCACCTCCCGGGTCAGCATCGCCCCCGTCCACAGGGCGCCGCCCGCCAACGCGAGCGCCGTACCGGCCGCCCAGGGACCGCCGGAGGAGCCGAGGGCGTAGGCGTCGGCCACCCCGTGCGGGGCGGAGGAGAAGAGCCACGCGCGGACCGCCTGCCAGGCGGCCGCCGCGCTCAGCAGCATCGACAGCCCGAAGCACAGGAGCACCGCGCCGACCACGCACTGCCACACCCACAGGGCGACGACCGGTTCTCGTTCGGGCCATCGGGCCCGGGCCAGCAGGCGGGGAGCGAACACCGCGGTCAGGGCGCCGAGCAGCAGCAGTGCGGCGGGGACCATCATGGTCTTCACCCTATGAGCCGCGGCTACCTGCGGGTACGGGCTCGGGAGATTGGTGACGCAGGACACGTGGTCCCGCTCCCTCACCCGGCCAGCAGCATGGCCAACATCCCGATCCCCATGGCCAGTCGGCAGGCACGGGTCAGCTCTGCGGAGGCCGCCGGGCCCGCCGCCCCGGGGGTTCCCGGACCGGCCGGGCGCCGGACGGGGACGGCCGCCGCGGCCCCCGCCGTGATCAGCCGCGCCCCGCCGAGGACCACGTAGCCCGCGTAGTAGAGGAGCAGCACCCCGGTCAGCAGCGGGAGCCCGCCGCCGTGGCCCGATGCGGATCCGTACCCGGCGGCCGCGGTCATGTAGACCATCGTCAGCGAACCCACCAGGTGGTGGGCGTGGTGCGCCCCCTGGCGCAGCAGCCACACGGCGTGCAGGGCCGTCGCGCAGGAGACCAGCCACAGGGCCGGGGCCTGCCATCCGTCGCCGTGCCGCCAGAGCGGAACCGCCATCAGCGCCATGCCGAAGCCCATCACCGCCTCCCCGGCCGCGGCGCCTCCCGCTCTCCGCACCCGCCCCAGGCAGTACGCGCCGCTCACCGCGCACAGCAGCACCAGCAGCCAGGCGGAGACGGAGGCGGGGAGGGACATGGCGGAACCGTGCACGGCACAACCCCCGGTACGTCGGCGCTCTCCGGCGTCACCGAAGAGACGGTCAGGGGAAGGGATTCCCGCCTGACGGCGTCCTCACGCGGTCCCGGGATAGGCTCTCGGTGCACCGGCCGGCACGTCATATGCCGGCGCGTGCCACCGCACAGGACGTCGTACAGGACGTAGTACAGAACGGAGCGCCCGATGTCGACCGCCCAGCCCGCCCCCCTCAGCTTCCGTGACGCAGGGGAGGGGGACGTGGCCGAGCTGGTCGCGCTCGTCGAATCGGCGTACCGGGGCGAGACCAGCCGCGGCGGGTGGACCACCGAGGCCGACTACCTGGAGGGCCAGCGCACGGACGAGGACGGGGTCCGCCAGATCGTCAACGCCCCCGAGGGCACCCTGCTCGTGGTCGAGCGCGCGGACGAGCTGGTGGCCTGCTGCCACCTCGAACACCGGGGCGACCACGCCTACTTCGGCATGTTCGCCGTCCGCCCCGGCCTCCAGGGCGGCGGCCTCGGCAAGGAGATCCTGGCCGAGGCCGAACGCCGGGTCCGCGAGACCTGGGGCGTCCGCGAGATGCGGATGACGGTGGTGAGCCTCCGGGAGGAGCTCATCGCCTACTACGTGCGCCGCGGCTACCGGCGCACCGGCGAACTGAGCCCCTTCCCCTACGGTGACGAGCGCTTCGGCGTCCCGCTCCGCGACGACCTGACCTTCGAGCTGCTGGTCAAGCCGCTGTAGGACGCCTCGCCAGGACGCCTCGCCAGGACGCCTCGTCAGGGCGCCTCGACGCCCGTCAGGCGGTGAAGCGGCCCGTGCTGCGGATCTCCGGGTAGTCGGTGACCGCGCCGTCCAGCCCGAGCGCCCGGGCGAGCCGCAGCAGGTCCAGGGTGTTGACCTGCCCGCCGACGACGCGCAGGCCGGCCGCGTGCGCCGCCTCGACGGTCTCCAGGCTCAGGAGGCGGATGTCCAGCGAGACCGTGCCGGCACGGGCCTCCAGTGCCCGGGCGACGAGGTCGGGGGCGGGGGAGTGCGCCAGCAGGGTGGTCCGGACCCCCGGCACCAGCCGGCCCGCTTCGGCGAGCACCGCGGCGTCGGGCGAGGCCACGTCCACCCGCGCGGCCAGATCGCGGCGCAGCACCAGCTCCGCGAGCGCCCCGACCGCCCCGTGGTCCCGCACGGACGCCTGGAGCGGCGCCCGGACCGCGTCCAGGACCTCCTCGAAGAGCGGCACGCGCTCGCCCTGCCCGGCGTCGAGCCCGCGCAGTTCGGCCAGGGTCAGATCGGCGACGGCGCCCGAACCGTCGGTGGTCCGGTCCACCTCGGGGTCGTGCAGGGCGACGAGGGCGCCGTCCTTGCTCAGTCGCAGGTCGAGGGCGATGACGTCCATGCCCGAACGTTCCGCGCGCAGGTAGGACCGCAGGGTGTTCTCCGGTTCGACACCCATGACCCCGCGGTGACCGATGGTGAGGAAAGTCAAGGTTCTCTCGCTTCCGTCGACGGCGGCTCCGCGCGCGGTCGCGGTGTCCCGACCGGCCCCGCGCGATGAGGACGCATGCTAGTGCGCCCGCGGTGCGAAGGGACCGCCCGTGCAGCGCCCTGAATGAGGCGCTCCGCCCGCTTCCCCCACGGGTCGTACGGTCCTGCGCGGCCGGCGGCGGCGTGATCGCGTCACCCGGGCGTGGGCGCGTCCCCGTCGGCTTGACGGCCCGCCGGGCCGGCCGCGTCGAGCTCCGCCAGATCGTCGAGCAGGGCCTCGGCCAGGTCCAGTTCCGCGAGGTGCTGGCGCTCGCTCCAGCGCAGCGCGAGGGCGGGGAACGCCCATTCCGCCACGTCGGCCGCGTGCTCCATGGCCTCCCGTACGGCGGCCAGTTCGCCCCGGGTGCGCTCCACGTGTTCGAGGACCATGGCGCGCAGCCGCTCCGGCTCGGCGAGGTGGCCGAGCCAGATCCGCAGCAGCAGCCCGTGCTTGAGCACCGGCGGGCCGGCCTCGGCCGTGTCGGCGGCCCAGCCGGCGAGCGCCTCGCGGCCCGCGTCGGTGATGGCGTAACGCCGCTTCGCCCGTGCCTCCTCGGGCCCCGAGCGCGCGGAGGACGCGTACCCCAGCTCCTCCAGGCGGCGCAGCTCCGCGTAGATCTGGCTGATCGCCGGCGACCAGTAGAAGAAGCGCAGGGAGGAATCCGCCCACTTCTTCAGCTCGTAGCCGGTCCGCTCCCCGGGGAAGGAGAGGAGGCCGAGCATGGCGCACGCGGTCGGCGGCAGCTCTTGCCTCTTCGGCTCCTGACGACTAGTCATATTTCGAATTGAAGTGAGGCCGGGCACCGGACGCAACCCTGGAGGCACCGTGAAATTCTCCGTCATCTTCGAGGCTCAGCTGGCCGACCCGACCGTGGAACGGGAGCACCAGGTCATCCACGACTGCGTCGAGCAGGCCGTGCTCGCCGAGCGCATGGGGTTCGACCGGATCTGGGCCGTGGAGCACCACTCGCTCAAGTGGTACGCGCACATGAGTGCTCCCGAGATCTTCCTGACCTGGGTCGCGGCCAGGACGAACACCATACGCATCGGGCACGGCGTCGTGTGCATGCCCTTCAACTTCAACCACCCGGCGCGGGTCGCCGAGCGGGCCGCCATGCTCGACCTCCTCTCGGGCGGGCGGCTCGACCTCGGCGCGGGGCGCGGGGGCACCGAGCAGGAGACCTCGCTGTGCGGGGTGGACCGGGACCGGACCGCGGCGGAGGTCGAGGAAGCCCTGAGGATCATCGGCAAGGCCTGGCAGGAGGAGGAGCTGGAGTACCACGGGGAGCTGATCGACATCGGCCCGCACCCGATCCTGCCGAGGCCGAAGCAGACGCCGCACCCGCCGCTGTTCCTCGCGTGCAGCCGGGGCGAGACCCTCGTGCAGGCCGCCGAGCTGGGGATCGGGGCCCTGGTGATGGGCTTCGCCGGTCCCGAGTCGATCGCGGGGATGCGGAGCGTCTACGACGCGGCGATCGCCGGGCGGGACGGCAGCCGGTTCGTCTCGACGGTCGTCAACGACCACTTCTCGGTGCTCTGCCCCACCCTCGTGCTCGACGACCGGGAGGAGGCGCGGCGGATCGGCATCCGGGGGCAGCGGTTCTTCGCGCAGTCCATCGGCCACTGGTACGGCGGGGCCGGCATCCCGGACGAGGCGGTGGTGGCGGGCACCGACGAGGCGGCGGAGATGCGCCGGGCCGCCGAGCAGGTGGTGGCCCGGCTGCACGAGCTGGACATCCCGGTGCGGCCCACCTCCACGGCCACCTTCAACGCGGACCACGCCTACGGGACCGCGGACGACGCCATCGCGTACGTGGAGCGGCTCAGGGCGGCGGGGGCGGACGAGATCATGTGCCTGATCCAGATGGGCACGGTCGGCCAGGAGGCCTGCCTGGAGACTCTGCGGCAGTGGGGCGAGAAGGTCATTCCGCACTTCCGGGAAGCGTGACGCGCGAGCCCGCCGCCGCTGCCCGCTCGGCCACCGCCACCGCCACCGCCACCGCCACCGCCGCCGCCGCCGCCGAGGGCGGAGCCATCCGTTCCACCCTTTCGAACGGGAAGACTTCCGGTGAATCGGGGGGTGACGCAGGATAATTTCCCGCTTCACCTCTTGAACGGGAGAGCCTCATATGCATACGCTGCCTTGACGTGAGGTTCTCCCGTGGAGGAAGTGACATGACGGAAACTCTTGTGCCGGGCATCGGCGGGGCCGCAATAACCGCCGGGGCGCGGGTGGTCGACCACCCTGCGTGGCCCGAGCTCAAGGCCGCCGTGGAGGAGATCCGCCCCTGGCAGTCCAAGGACGGGTCGATCGACTTCGAGGCCGAGGGCGCACCCGCCCAGCACACGGCCGAAGCCGCCGTCGGCCGGGTCATCCGCGCCGTCGAGGAGCTCTCCCCGCTGCTCCCGCACGCCACGGCGTACCACGAGGCCCTCGTCGGCGACCTGCGCAAGTGGGCCGCGGGCGGCTTCCAGGTGCCCGACTTCCTCGACTCGCTGCTGGCCTTCCACCCGGCCGCCGAGCGCGCCGACGGGCTCCAGCACCTCGTGGTCTTCCCCATGTACACGCAGAACGGCAACCCGGACCGCAACCTGGAGGCCGTCGCGCTCAAGATGGTGTGGCCCGAGTGGCTCTCCGAGCTGGAGCGCACCCGGTACGACAACCCGCTCTTCCTCGGCATCACCTTCGAGGACTTCACCGCGGGCTACGACACCCACTCGGCCGTGCTCTTCCCGGAGACCATCGCCGTGCGCGAGGCCCCCGAGCGCTTCACCTGGGGCGGCATCTTCTGCGACCGTGAGGCCGCACGCTTCCGCAAGGTCACCACGGCCGCCGTCGACATCCTCGGCGTCGAGCTGCCCGCCGACATCGCCGCGATGGTCACCGACCAGGAGCGCTGCGAGAAGGCGTTCGTCCTGTGGGACATGGTCCACGACCGCACCCACAGCCACGGCGACCTGCCGTTCGACCCCTTCATGATCAAGCAGCGCCAGCCGTTCTGGATGTACGGCCTGGAGGAGCTGCGCTGCGACCTCACCGCCTTCAAGGAGGCCGTGAAGCTGGAGTCCGAGGGCAACGAGCACGGCCGTGACGTGCAGTACGCCGTCCTCTTCGACCGGATGTTCCGCTTCCCCGTCTCCGGTGACCGCAACCGCAACTACGACGGTCTCGGCGGCCAGCTGCTCTTCGCGTACCTCCACAAGCACGACGTCGTGCGCTGGACGGACAACAAGCTGAAGATCGACTGGATGCGCGCCCCGCAGGTCACCAACCAGCTGTGCGCCGAGATCGAGGAGCTCTACCGGGCGGGCATCGACCGTCCGAAGCTCGTGCACTGGTTCAAGGCCTACGAGCTGGTCTCGACCTACCTCGCCCCCCACCCGGGCTCCAAGTGGGCCAAGGGCCCCGACGCCCTCGACCTGACGCAGCCGCCGCGCAAGCTCGTGGACGACGTGCTTCCGGACGAGTTTCCCCTGAGCATGTTCTTTGAGGCGCTCGCCAAGAAGCTCAAGGGAACGATCGCCTCCACCAAGGGCATCACCGCCCTCAACGCCGATCAGGCCGAGCGAGTCGCCGCGTGAACGCTCGCCCACAGGAGGCTGCACAGATGAACGGCTCCGGGAACGGCAACAACGGAAAGCTGCACGGTGCGGTGGTAGCGGTGGCCGGGGCCGGCGGCCCCGCCGGCCGCGCCACCCTGCTGCGCCTCGCCGAGGCGGGGGCGGTCGTCGTCGCCTCCGACGCCGATCCGGCACGGCTGGCGGAGGCCGTGGACGCGGCGCGCTACGCCCACGGTGGCGCCACCATCACCGGTGACACCGTGGACCTGCTCGACCTGGAGGCCACCAAGGCCTGGGCCGAGCAGACGGAGAAGGAGTTCGGCCGGATCGACGGCCTGGTCCACCTCGTCGGCGGCTGGCGCGGCAGCAAGACGTTCACCGACGTCGACCTGGCGGACTGGGACTTCCTGGAGAAGCTCCTCATCCGCACCGTCCAGCACACCTCGCTCGCCTTCCACGACGGGCTGCTGCGCAGCGACCGCGGCCGCTTCGTCCTGGTCAGCCAGTCCGGCGCGCACAAGCCGGTCGCCAACAACGCCGCCTACAACGCGGGCAAGGCGGCGGCCGAGGCGTGGACGCTCGCCATGGCCGACTCCTTCCGCAAGATCGGCGGGGACGAGGGCCCGGGCGCCGCAGCTGCGATCCTGGTGATCAAGGCACTGGTGCACGACGCGATGCGCGCCGAGCGTCCCAATGCGAAGTTCGCGGGCTTCACCGACGTGAAGGAGCTGGCCGAGGCCATCGCCGGCGTCTGGGAGCGGTCCGCCATCGATGTGAACGGACAGCGTCTGTGGCTCACTCCGCAACCGTGAGAACCGATACAGGGAAGACCGACGCCCGCCGCCACCACGACCCCGCGGTACGCGGATTCGCCAGCGACAACTACGCGGGGGTGCATCCGGAGGTCCTGGCCGCCGTCGCGCTCGCCAACGGCGGCCACCAGGTCTCCTACGGCGACGACGAGTACACCGAGCACCTGCAGAAGGTCTTCCGCAGCCACTTCGGCCCCTACGCGGAAGCCTTCCCGGTCTTCAACGGCACCGGCGCGAACGTCACCGCCCTCCAGGCGATGACGGACCGCTGGGGCGCCGTGATCTGCGCCGAGACGGCACACATCAACGTCGACGAGGGCGGCGCGCCCGAGCGGATGGCGGGCATCAAGCTGCTCACCGTCCCGACCCCGGACGGCAAGCTCACCCCCGAGCTCATCGACCGGCAGGCCTGGGGCTGGGAGGACGAGCACCGCGCCATGCCGCAGGTCGTGTCGATCACCCAGAACACCGAGCTGGGCACGGTTTACACGGTCGACGAGATCCGGGCGATCTGCGAGCACGCGCACGCCAAGGGCATGAAGGTGCACCTCGACGGTGCCCGGATAGCCAACGCGGCGGCCTCGCTCGACGTGCCGATGCGCGCCTTCACCAACGCGGCCGGCGTCGACGTGCTCTCGTACGGCGGCACGAAGAACGGCATGATGTTCGGCGAGGCCGTGGTGGTGCTGAACCCGGACGCGGTCCGGCAGATGAAGCACATCCGCAAGATGTCGATGCAGCTCGCGTCCAAGATGCGGTTCGTCTCGGTACAGCTGGAGGCCCTGCTCGCGAAGGACCTGTGGCTGCGCAACGCCCGGCACGCCAACGCCATGGCCCAGCGGCTGGCGGCGGGCGTCCGCGAGACCGACGGCGTGGAGATCCTCTACCCGGTGCAGGCGAACGGAGTGTTCGCACGGCTGCCGCACGAGGTGTCCCGGCGACTGCAGAAGCGTTTCCGCTTCTACTTCTGGGACGAGAGCGCCGGTGACGTCCGCTGGATGTGCAGCTACGACACCCAGGAAGAGGACGTCGACGCCTTCCTCCAGGCTCTGAAGGAAGAGATGGCCCGCTGAGCCAGGCTGTAGCCAACGTTGCATAGATATACCCCCGGCTGAAAATCTATTGATCTTCGGCCGGGGGTCTGTCTATGCTCCGGCGCATGCAGCTGATCCAACAGAATCCAGATATCCACGCTTATCTCGCATCGAATGAGGCGATCGACCACTGGCACCCCCTGGTGCAGGAAACCGCCGACGCCCTCTGGTCCGCCACCGGCGATGCATATTCATACGCCAAAACGGCCTTCGAGTTCGTCCGCGACACCATCCCGCACTCGGCCGATTCCGGGGACCCGCGGGTCTCCTGGCGCGCCTCCGACGTCATCGCCACCCGCAACGGCATCTGCTACGCCAAATCCCACGCCCTCGTCGCCCTGCTGCGCGCCCAGGGCATCCCGGCGGGCCTCTGCTACCAGCTCCTCGCCGACGATCATTCGTGCGGCGACGGCTGCTCCGGGGGAGCCGGGGCTTGCCCCGGGGGAGCCGGGGCTTGCCCCGGGGCACGAACGCCGTGATCCACGGCCTGGTCGCCCTCCGGCTGCCCGGGGGTGAGAGCTGGTCCCGGGTCGACCCGCGGGGCAACAAGCCCGGTGTGGACGCGCAGTTCGACCTGGACACCGAGCGACTGGCCTTCCCCGTACGCCCGGAGCTCGGCGAGATCGACTACCCCGAGCTGTACGCCGCCCCGCACCCGGCCACCCTCAAGGCGCTCCAGCGCTCCGCCGACCGGCCGGAGTTGTGGCGAAACCTGCCGACGGCTCTGTGACCACCCCGGCGGGCGAGGGCCCCCGCCCCTGGGTCAGTACGTGCACCAGCGCACCCGCGAACTGCAGTCCGGCGATCCCGGTGAGCAGCAGCCCCGCGGGCGCGTCGGCCGCGAGCCCCACCAGGGCCGCCCCGGCCGACGCGGCCGTCATCTTCAGCCCCGCGCCCAGCGTGAACACCTGCGTCCGCATCCCGTCCGGGGCGTACTCCGCGCGGATCCGCAGCGTCGCCGTGAGCAGCGGCCCGTCGCACACCCCGGCCAGCGCGAACAGGGCCGCCGTGAGCGGGACGGAAGGGGTGAACGCGGCCGCCGTCAGGGCCACACCCGTAGCGGCCATCGAGCGGCGCGCCAGCCGGCCGGGCGCCACCGACGTCATTCGGCCCAGTGTGAGCGAGCCCGTCAGCGCGCCCACCGCGAAAGCCGTCATCAGCGCGCCCCCGGCTCCCGGGGCGCCGAGCCCGGTCGCCAGCAGCACCGAGGTGGTGGTGAGCGAACCCATGCCGACGAACGCCAGGGTCGTGGCCGCGGTGACCGCGCGCAGCTCCCGCACCCGCCACAGCGCCGCGAGCCCCGCGGCCGCTCCGGCCGGCGGACCGAGCGGCGCGGCGCCCCCCGCCCGCCGCTCCTCGTACGGGAGGGTCGCGGCCAGCGCGGCCGCGGCCGCCGCGGCCGCCGCCAGCACCGCCATCGCCGGCCCGGCCGAGACCGCCGCCGCGACGAGGCTCACCGCCGCCGGGGCGGTGACCGCGGCGGCGTTGTAGGTGGAGGCGTCCCAGCCGTACGCCCGGTCCCGCCGGGGCCCCGCCGGGACCAGCCCGGTGACCAGGCTCGACAGGCCGCCCGTCACCATCGGCCCGCAGGTCCCGCCGAGCACCGCCACCGCGAACACCAGCGCCTGCGGGGCCCGACCCAGCAGCACCGACAGCGCCGCCACGGCGGCCGTGAACCCGGCCAGCGCGCCCACGTGGAACAGCCGGGGCCGACGGGTCCGAGCCGCGGCGGCGCCCGCGAGCGGGGCCGCCAGCACGTTCGGGACCAGCCAGGCCGTGAGGACGAACGCCCCGTGCGCCGCACTCCCCGTGCGCTCCAGGGCGAGCAGAACCACGGCCATGCCCATGCCCTCGTTGGCGAACCGCGCGGCCAGCGCCGCCGCCAGGTAGCGCCCGAACCCGCCCATTCCGGCCCCCCACGTGCGTTGTGTAACGTGATAGGTGGACAAGACGTTACGTCATGCGAGTGTACGGGGAAAGGATCCAGGCATGGTGGAATCCGGAGGGGGTTTCTCGGCGTCCCGGCGGACGATCGACCTCGCCGAGGCGGTCCGCACCGCTCCCGACCTGCCGCGCGCCGCCCTCGCGGAGTTGCTCGCCGGGCACGGGGAACGTCCGGCCGACCTCACCGAGGAGGCCTTTCCCGAGGCGGGCGCGGCGGAACTGCGGGCCGCGGCACGGCGGATGGGGAAGGTGCTCGCCGAGAGCGACGAGGACCGGGCCGCTGGGGCGCTCAACGCGCTGCTCGCGGAGTGTGCCACCCGGCCCCGGCTGACCCGGCACGACGGCCACCCCTGGCACCTGCACGTGGACCGGGGCGCGGAGGCCGGCTGGGGCGACTGGTTCCTGGCCTCCGGCGCCCTCGCCCTGGCCCAGCTGCTCACCGAGTACGGGCGGATCGCCTGGGGGGCCTGCGCCGCCACGGGCTGCGGGCGGTTCTTCCTGGCCACCGGGCCGGGCAGTGCCCGCCGGTACTGCTCCACCGCGTGCGCGACGCGCGAGAGGGTCGCGGCGCACCGCCGGCGCAAGCGCGAGGGCGAGGGCGAGAACTGACCGCGGCCCCGGCCGCCGCCCTGACGCATCGCCGGCCCGCGCGGAGCGGAAGCTCACCGGCCTGGTGCGAGCGCACGCCGACGGCCTCCGGGACCGGCCGGGCGGTCGTCCTGGAGGCCGTCGCTCACGGTGCCGGCGGGGTCAGCCCCGGTCCTTGACCTCGGCGGCGGTCGGGGCGGTGCCGCCCAGGTGCGCCGGGAGCCACCAGGAGTCGGCGGCGTCCTTCGGCTTGGCCGGATAGGCGCGCTGCGCCGACTCGAGCAGCTCCTGCACCCGCTCGCGCAGCCTGCGGGTGATCGCGCCGGCGTACTGGTCGGCGGGCGCCTCGATCGGCTCGCCCACGCGCATCGTCACCGGGATGTGGCTGCGCTTGAGGTTCTTCGGACGTCCCTTGGTCCACAGGCGCTGGGTGCCCCACAGGGCCACCGGGATCAGCGGGACCCCGGCCTCCTGCGCCATCCGCGCCGCACCCGACTTGAAGCTCTTCAGGGTGAACGACTGGGAGATCGTCGCCTCGGGGAAGACCCCGATGATCTCGCCGGAGCGCAGCGAGTCCAGGGCGTGCTGGTAAGCGGTCTCACCCTGCGCGCGGTCCACCGGGATGTGCTTCATCGCGCGCATCAGCGGACCCGACACCCGGTGCCGGAAGACCGATTCCTTCGCCATGAAGCGCACGAGCCGCTTCTGCGGCCGCGCGGTCAGGCCCGCGAAGATGAAGTCGAGGTATCCGATGTGGTTCGACACCAGGACCGCCCCGCCCTTGCGCGGGATGTTCTCGGTGCCCTTCATGTCGATCCGGATGTCGAGCGCACGGAACAGCGTGTGTGCGGCGCCGATCACGGGGGGGTAGACGAGCTCAGCCATGGTGCGGAGACCCCGCTTTCTGCCTGGGGAGGTGCTCCCGGCCGGAAGTTACGGCAGCGTAGGTACGCGGCCATGGGGGATCGTGCCCCATACGAGGGCTGCTGGCCAGTCCAGACGCCCGTGCCCGGGGAGATTCTCGTCACGCCGGGAATGGCGCAGGTCCGGGCAGCGCTCCGATCCTCGTACGAGCGTACGGCGATGATGTGCGCGGACGAAGACGGGCGTGGGACGGGAGTACGCGTGGTGGGGCGAGCGGACGGGCCCGCGAGGCTGGGTGCGGCGGAGCTGGGCCAGGCCCTGGGAGGGCGGGCCAGCCTGGTGCAGTTCTCCAGCGCCTTCTGCCAGCCCTGCCGGGCCACCCGGCGGATCCTCGCCGAGGTCGCGGCGATGGTCGAGGGGGTCGCGCACATCGAGATCGACGCCGAGGAACGGCTGGACCTCGTACGGGCCCTCGGGATCGAGAAGACCCCGACCGTGCTGGTGCTCGACGCGGCCGGCCGCGAGGTGCGGCGCGCCGCCGGGATGCCCCGCAAGGTGGACGTGATCGCCGCCCTGGGGGCCGCCGTATGACGCGGCGCCGGGGCGACGGCGGGCCCCGGACGCGCCGGTGCGCGCGCCCGCACGCAGCGTGACGCGCCTGACATCTGTCCCGACCCGCTTGACTGTGTACACGGGAGATCGACAGGCTGGCGGCATGCGGTACGAACTCCTGCTCTTCGGCCGGGTGCACATAGACCTCGTCCGCCACGCGAGCGCGCGCTGTTGGGATCAGTGAACGCCCCGACCCCTGATCCCCGACCCGTGCCCGCGTCCGCCGCGGCAGAAGGAAGAGACATGACCGCCCCGACGGCACCGTCCCCCGGCCTCGCGGCCGCCCTCCCCGGCTCGCCGGACCTCCTGCGCTCCGTCTTCCGCCGGCACGCCGCCGGCGTCGCCGTGATCACCGCCGCGGACGGCACCCGCCCGGTCGGCTTCACCGCGACCTCGCTGAACTCCGTCTCCGCCGAGCCGCCCCTGCTGTCCTTCACGACCGGCACCGGCTCCTCCAGCTGGCCCGCGGTGCGCGACAGCGAGTACCTCGGTGTCCACATACTCGGCGAGCACCAGAAGGAGCTGGCGGGCCTGTTCGCCCGCAGCGGAGCGGACCGCTTCGGTGCGGCCACGGACTGGAGCGTCGGCCCGCACGGGGTTCCCGTACTGGACGGCGTCCTGGCGTGGCTGGTCTGCCGGGTGGTGGCGCGCGTGCCCGCCGGGGAGCACCGGGTGATCATCGCGGAGGCGGTCGCCGGGGACCCCGAGGGGGACCGGACCGGCGCGGGCCGGCCCCTGCTATACCACCAGGGACGCTTCAACGCGTTGCGCGACTGAATCGTCCCTGTTGGGGGCAGTTGCACGGCGTTGGACAGATCACAGTTCACCGGCCTTGCGGGTTGGTGGAACCCAAGGTGTACTGACGAGTAACATTCCCTTCGGAGCGCGGGCCGCCCCGACCGGGATCCGCCCGACAAGGCGCCTATGCTGCCTGCACAAGGCGGTATCAGAAAAAGACGATGCGGTAGGAGAGCCGGCGTGAGCCTGAGGATCGTTGTCTGTGTGAAGTACGTGCCCGACGCCACCGGCGACCGGCACTTCGGCGATGACCTGACCGTCGACCGCGACGACGTCGACGGCCTGCTGTCGGAGCTCGACGAGTACGCCGTCGAGCAGGCGCTGCAGATCGCCGACGAGGCCGACGACGCCGAGATCACCGTCCTGACGGTGGGTCCCGAGGACGCCAAGGACGCGCTGCGCAAGGCGCTTTCGATGGGTGCCGACAAGGCCATCCACGTCGAGGACGACGACCTGCACGGCTCGGACGTCATGGCCACCTCGCTGGTGCTCGCCAAGGCCGTCGAGAAGGCCGGCTTCGACCTGGTCATCACCGGCATGGCGTCGACCGACGGCACGATGGGCGTGCTGCCGGCGATCCTGGCCGAGCGCCTGGGCGTCCCGCAGGTCACCCTGCTCTCCGAGGTCAAGGTCGAGGACGGCACCGTGACCGGCCGCCGTGACGGCGACACCGCGAGCGAGCAGCTGGAGGCCTCCCTCCCCGCGCTCGTCTCGGTGACGGACCAGTCGGGCGAGGCCCGCTACCCGTCCTTCAAGGGCATCATGGCCGCCAAGAAGAAGCCGGTGGAGTCCTGGGACCTGGAGGAGCTGGAGATCGAGGCCGACGAGGTCGGTCTCGAGGGCTCCTGGACCGTTGTCGACGCCGCGGCGCAGCGTCCGGCGCGCACCGCCGGCACGATCGTCAAGGACGAGGGCGAGGGCGGCAAGCAGCTGGCCGAGTTCCTGGCCGGCCAGAAGTTCATCTAAGAGCTTCGGTCACCCCTCTCAAGCCCCCAGACACTTCGTAACAGCAGGAGAGCAGTCCCATGGCTGAAGTTCTCGTCTACGTCGACCACGTGGACGGCGCCGTCCGCAAGCCCACCCTCGAGCTGCTGACGCTGGCCCGCCGCATCGGCGAGCCCGTCGCCGTGGCCCTGGGTGCCGGCGCCGCCGACACCGCCGCCGTGCTCGCCGAGCACGGTGCCGTCAAGGTCCTGACCGCCGACGCCCCCGAGTTCGCCGAGTACCTCGTGGTACCGAAGGTGGACGCGCTCCAGGCCGCGTACGAGGCCGTCACCCCGGCCGCCGTGCTCGTCCCGTCCTCCGCCGAGGGCAAGGAGATCGCCGCCCGCCTGGCCGTGCGCATCGGCTCCGGCATCATCACCGACGCCACCGACCTGGAGGCGGGTGACGAGGGTCCGGTCGCGACGCAGTCCGCTTTCGCCGCGTCCTTCACCACCAAGTCCCGTGTCTCCAAGGGCACCCCGGTCATCACCGTGAAGCCGAACTCGGCCCCGGTCGAGGCCGCCCCGGCCGCCGGCGCCGTCGAGGCGCTCGCCGTCACCTTCGGCGCCCTGGCCACCGGCACCAAGGTCACCTCCCGCACCCCGCGCGAGTCGACCGGCCGCCCCGAGCTGACCGAGGCCGCGATCGTGGTCTCCGGCGGCCGCGGCGTCAACGGTGCCGAGAACTTCCACATCATCGAGGACCTCGCGGACTCCCTCGGTGCGGCCGTCGGTGCCTCGCGCGCCGCCGTCGACGCCGGCTGGTACCCGCACTCGAACCAGGTCGGCCAGACCGGCAAGTCGGTCTCCCCGCAGCTGTACATCGCCTCCGGCATCTCCGGCGCGATCCAGCACCGGGCCGGCATGCAGACCTCGAAGACCATCGTGGCCATCAACAAGGACTCCGAGGCCCCGATCTTCGACCTCGTCGACTACGGCGTGGTCGGCGACCTCTTCTCGGTCGTCCCGCAGCTGACCGAGGAGATCAAGGCGCGCAAGGGCTGACCTGCGCTTCTCTTCGGAGCTCCACTTCTGACGGGGCCGTGTGGTGATTGTCACCGCACGGCCCCGAGTCGTTTCTCCAGGACGGCCGAGGGACCATTGACGGAGCGGAACCCCGTGACTAAATTCTGCTATGCGGATCTAAGCTTCCGTGAAGCGGAAAAGAGGAGAGTGCACGATGGGTCAGCAGGAGAAGGTGGCGACGAGCCTCGCAGGCGCGGTCAGCGAGGGCATCAGCGCTTCCCTCGCGCCGGTGGACGCGGAACTCGCGCGCCACTACCCGGGCGACCCCGGCACCCGTCAGCCGATCCACACGGTCTACGTGCCGGGTGACGTCTTCGACGCGGACACCGTCCGTTCCTGGGGCGACCAGGCCCTCGCCGCGATGGACGAGCACGCCCCGGACGCGGCCACCTTCGCCAAGGTACTCGGCATCCCGGACGAGCTGGCCGTGCCGGTCTACGACCGCGTCCGCGCCAAGCTCGCCTCCGAGCCCATCGAGGACCTCCGCGTCGACTTCGAGGACGGCTTCGGCGTCCGTTCCGACGAGGAGGAGGACCAGGCCGCCGCGCGTGCCGCCCGCCTGATCTCCGAGGCGTACTCCAACGGCACCAACGCGCCGTACATGGGCATCCGCATGAAGTGCATGGAGTCCAACGTCCGCGACCGCGGCATCCGCACCACGGACGTCTTCCTGTCCGGCCTGCTCGCCCACGGCGGCCTCCCGGACAACCTGGTCCTGACCCTGCCGAAGGTGACGTACGCCGAGCAGGTCACCGCCTTCGTCCAGCTGCTGGAGGCCTTCGAGGCCGCCCGCGGCCTGCGCCCGGGCCGTATCGGCTTCGAGATCCAGATCGAGACCAGCCAGTCCATCCTGGCCTCCGACGGCACCGCCACCGTGGCCCGCATGATCGAGGCCTCCAAGGGCCGTGCCACCGGTCTGCACTACGGCACCTTCGACTACAGCGCCTGCGTCGGCGTCTCCGCCGCCTACCAGGCCAGCGACCACCCCGCCGCCGACCACGCCAAGGCGATCATGCAGGTCGCGGCCGCCGGCACCGGCGTGCGCGTCTCCGACGGCTCCACCAACGTGCTGCCCATCGGCACCACGGAGAAGGTCCACGAGGCCTGGAAGCTGCACTACGGCCTGACCCGCCGCGCCCTGGCCCGCGCCTACTACCAGGGCTGGGACATGCACCCGGGTCACCTCCCGACCCGCTACGCGGCCGTCTTCACCTTCTACCGCGAGGGCCTGGAGACCGCCGCCGCGCGCCTGAAGGCGTACGTGGCCAAGATCGAGGGCGACGTGATGGACGAGCCCGCCACCGCCAAGGCCCTGGCGGGCTACCTGGTCCGCGGCCTCGACTGCGGCGCGGTCGGCGCCGACGAGGTCACCGCCCTCACCGGCCTGACCCGCGCCGAGCTGGACGCCTTCGCCATCCCGCGTCGCTCGGCGACCCTGACGGCGACCGCCTGATCCACCCCCGCGGTGCCCGGCCGGAACCCCCCGGCCGGGCCCCGCGGCGTTTCACACGGAGCCGGCGGGCGGCAGTTCGCCCGAGCCGCGGGGGATCAGGCGGGTCGGGAGTTCGATGCGGGCCGGGGGGAGGGCGGCGCCCGACAGGCGTTGGAAGAGGCGGTCCGTGGCGACGCGGCCCAGGGCCGCCGCGTCCTGGGCCACCACCGTGATGCCCGGGCTCAGCAGGTCGGCCAGCTCGAAGTCGTCGAAGCCGACCAGGGCCACCGGGTGCTCCAGGGCGGCGAGGACGCGGACCAGCGTGACCGTCACCCGGTTGTTGCCCGCGAAGAAGGCCGTCACCGGCTCCGGGCCCCCGAGCATCGCGCGGGCCGCGGCCGCCACCCGTTCCGGGTGCGTGGAGCCGAGGGAGACCCCGGAACCGGCCACCGGCAGGCCCGCCTGTGCCATCGCCGCCCGGTAGCCGCGCAGGCGTTCCGTCGCCGTGTGGATGCGCGAGTGGTCCCCGATGTATCCGATCCGGCGGTGGCCGCCCGTGATCAGGTGGGCCACGCCCTCCCGGGCACCGCCGAAGTTGTCCGAGAGGACCACGTCCGCGTCGATCCGGCCGGCCGGGCGGTCCACGAACACCGTGGCCACGCCCGCCCTCATCTCCGGTTCCAGGTAGCGGTGGTCGTCACCCGCCGGGATCACGATCAGCCCGTCCACCCTGCGCGCGCACAGCGCGAGCGCCAACTCCCGCTCACGTTCCGGGTCCTCGGCGCTGGAACCGTTGACGAGCAGCGCCCCGTGCGCCCGCGCCACCTCCTCCACGGCACGGTTCAGCGGGCCGTAGAAGGGGTCGGCGAGGTCCTCCAGGACCAGGCCGACGGTGGCGGTACGGCCCTTGCGCAGCACGCGCGCGCTGTCGTTGCGGCGGAAACCGAGCGCCTCGATGGCCTCCTGGACGCGTCTCTCCGTCTCGGGGGTCACTCCCGGTTCGCCGTTGACCACCCGCGACACCGTCTTCAGGCCCACACCGGCCCGGGCCGCCACGTCCTTCATCGTGGGCCGGTTGCCGTAGCGGGGGTCGGACGGGCGGCGGTTGATGGCCACGGCGGGGAAACCTCCGGAGGTGGTGGGCAGCGCTCTGACCTCGAGGATATGCACTCGGCTGATTAACGGGTTTCCGTGGCAGGGTGGGGCGGGCAAGCCACTGGGGGCTCCGGACGAGCCATGCGGAGAGGGGTAGACGTGATTGTCTGGATCAACGGCACATTCAGCGCCGGAAAGACCAGCACGGCCCGCGAACTGGCCGGAATCCTGCCGGACAGCACCCTGTTCGACCCGGAGTTCATCGGGGACGCGCTGCGCGTGCTGCTGCCGCGCAAACGGCTCGCGGAGGTGACCGACTACCAGGACCTGCCGAGCTGGCGGCGGTTGGTGGTGGACACCGCCGCGGCGATGCTCGCGGAACTGGGCGGCGTGCTCGTCGTACCGATGACGCTGCTGCGTCAGGAGTACCGGGACGAGATCTTCGGTGGCCTCGCGGCGCGCCGGATTCCCGTGCGCCATGTCCTGCTGGCCCCCGCCGAAACGATCCTGCGGGAGCGGATCGCGCACCGGGAGGAGCCGGGGGACCAGCAGGAGGTGGACCTCCACGTCCGCCAGTGGGCCTACGACCACATCCCGGTCTACCAGCAGGCCCTCGGCTGGCTCACCGCCGACGCGCACGTCGTCGACAACGGGGCCCTGAGCCCGCGGGAGACCGCCGAGCGGATCGCCGAGGCCGTCCGCACCGAGGCCGCCCCCGTCTGCGACATCGTGCAGACCCCGGAACCCGTGCGCGAGACCGTGGCCGCCGGGGTGCTGCTCTTCGACGAGCACGACCGGGTGCTGCTGGTGGACCCGACGTACAAGGCGGGCTGGGAGTTCCCCGGCGGTGTCGTCGAAGCCGGCGAGGCCCCCGCGCGGGCGGGCGTACGGGAGGTCGCCGAGGAACTGGGCCTCGTACTCGACGAGTTGCCGGGCCTCCTCGTCGTCGACTGGGAGGCTCCGCAGCCCCCCGGGTTCGGAGGGCTGCGCCTGCTCTTCGACGGCGGCCGGCTGACCGAGGAGGCGGCGCAGCGGCTCCGGCTGCCGGGCCCGGAGCTCCGCGCCTGGCGCTTCGTCACCGAGGCCGAGGCGGCCGGACTGCTCCCGCAGCACCGGTACGAACGCCTCCGCTGGGCCCTGCGCGCCCGCGAGCGGGGCCACCCGCTGTACCTGGAGGCGGGCGTCCCGGTCGGCTGACGGGCCCCGTCAGGCCGCGGTGCCGGCGGCGGCCTTGGCGAGGGCAGCCGCCGTGTCCGCGGTCAGGGGATCGCCGTGGCCGAAGCAGGCGACCGCGGGGGAGAGCGCGGCCAGCCGGTGGAAGGAGTCGACCGCCCGGGCGCGGTCCACGTTGAAGACCCCCAGCATCAGCGGGCCGACCGCGGCCACGCAGTCCCCCGTGAACAGCACGCCGTGGCGGGGCAGGTGCACGCCGATGCTGCCGTCCGTGTGGCCCGGCGCGTGGACCACGTAGGCCCCGTCCCCGAAGCCCAGTGCGTCCCCGTCCTCCAACTCCACGTCGACGGGGGTCTGCGGGGCCTCGGGGACCGTCAGGCCGTGCGCGTACAGCGGGATCTCCCAGTCCAGCAGCACCGGTTCGGGCACCGGCCGCTCGCCCCGGATCACGGGTGCGTCCAGCCGGTGCGCCAGGACCCGGGCGCCCCAGCGGGCGGCGAGCTCACCGGCCGCGCCGACGTGGTCCCGGTGGCAGTGCGTGAGGACGATGCGTTCCAGCCGCCCGGGCTCCAGCCCGAGGGAACGCATCGCCCCCTCGATCGCGTCGGCGGACCGCGCGTCGCCCGCGTCGATCAGGGTGAGGGCTCCGTCGTCCTGCCAGAGATAGGCCTGGCCGATGGGGAAACGGAGCATGTGGAGCCGGTTGGGTATTACCTCGACAAGATCCATACGCTGACGCTACGCACCCGGGACCGCCGCGGACACGCGGCTTCACCGGGAGCGGAGTCCGCTGAGAGCGGACCCTCCGCCGGTGGCCGGTGGCCGGTGGCCGGTGGCCGAGCCGTCCCCCACGTCCCGGCACCGGCTGCATCCGGCCCCGCCGGTGTCCGGGGCCGCGAGGCCTGGGCGGACCTCGGGGCCGCGTGCGCGGCGGCGCCGCACCTCAGCCCCGGGCGCCCACCGGGCGTCAGCCGCGCTTGGACTCGGCGTAGTTGAGGAGGAACAGGGCCTCCGCGACCGACAGCCGCTCCAGCTCCTCCGGCGCCACGCTCTCGTTCAGGGCGTGGATCTGCGCCTCCGGTTCACTCAGCCCGATCAGCAGCATCTCCGCGTCCGGGTACAGCTGCGTCAGCGTGTTGCACAGCGGGATCGAGCCGCCCATGCCCGCGACCTGCATCTCCTGACCCGGGTACGCCTCGCGCAGCGCCGCGGCCATGGAGGCGTACGCCGGGCTGTCCGTGTCCGCCTGGAACGGCTGGCCCTGGCCCACGACCTCCAGCTCCAGCCGCGCCTTCCACGGGGTGTGCGCCACCATGTGGGCCTCCAGGAGCTTCACGGCCTCGGCGGTGTCCACGCCCGGCGGCACCCGCAGGCTGATCAGCGCGGCCGCGCTCGCGTGCACCGACGGAGTGGCGCCGACCACCGGCGGGCAGTCGATGCCCAGCACCGTCACGGCCGGGCGGGCCCACAGGCGGTCCGCGATCGTGCCCGCGCCGATGAGCTCGACGCCGTCCAGCACCTTCGCGTCGGAGCGGAAGTCCGCCTCCGGGTACTGCAGGCCCTCCCACACCGCGTCCGAGGCCAGACCGTCCACGGTCGTCGAACCGTCCGCCGAGCGCAGCGAGTCGAGGACGCGGATCAGCGCGGCCAGCGCGTCCGGGGCGACACCGCCGAACATGCCGGAGTGCAGGTTGCCGCCCAGCGTGTCGATCTTCACCTTCAGCAGGCACATGCCGCGCAGGGTGGCCGTCACCGTCGGCAGACCGAGGCGGAAGTTGCCCGCGTCGCCGATCACGATGGTGTCGGCGGTCAGCAGCTCCGGGTGCGCCTCGGCGTACCGCTGGAGACCGCCGGTGCCCTGCTCCTCCGAGCCCTCGACGATCACCTTCACGCTCACCGGCACACCACCGTTGGCCTTCAGCGCGCGCAGCGCCAGCAGGTGCATGATGAACCCGCCCTTGCAGTCGGCCGCACCGCGCCCGTACCAGCGGCCGTCGCGCTCCGTCAGCTCGAAGGCCGGGGAGATCCAGGCGGCGTCGTCCAGCGGCGGCTGCACGTCGTAGTGCGCGTAGAGCAGTACGGTCGGCGCCCCCTCGGGGCCGGGCAGGAAGCCGTAGACGGACTGGGTGCCGTCGGGGGTGTCGAGCAGGGCCACGTCCTCGAAGCCCTCGACGCGCAGCGCGTCGGCCACCCAGTTCGCGGCGGCCTCGCTCTCGCTGCGGGGGAACTGCGCCCAGTCCGCCACCGACTGGAAGGCCACCAGCTCGGTGAGCTCCTGCTTGGCGCGGGGCATCAGCGAGGCGACCGTCTCGGCGATCGGATTCTGGGACATGGGCACGCTCCTTTTGGGTGCGACGTTGTGCTTTGTGTACGGCTCCCCGCATCCGCGGGGGTGCGCGTATGCCGGGGACGGCGAAAGACAGTCCTGATCCTCGCACAACGGAGCGACGGGGCGTCTCGCTAGGATTTGCCCGGCATCGGAGCAACGGGTGATCAGGAGCAGCAGCACATCGTGAGCAGCGACGACGACGTACGCGACGCAGGTACGGGCGCAGGCGAAGGCGCGGAGCGGTCCGCGGGGAGGGTGGGCGACGAGGTGGCCGGGGCGAGTGGGGGAACCGGGGGCGCGGGGGCCTCCGGGGACGCGGGTGCCTCCGGGGACGCGGGCGGGACCCGGAAGGCGGAGGGGACGCAGGAGCCGGGCGAGTCCGGTGCGTCCGGTGAGGTGTGGGACGTGGTCGTGGTCGGGGCCGGCCCGGCCGGATCGTCCGCGGCGTACGAGGCGGCCAGGGCGGGGCGCAGCGTCCTGCTGCTGGAGAAGGCCGAACTGCCCCGCTACAAGACGTGCGGCGGCGGCATCATCGGTCCCTCGCGCGACGCCCTGCCGCCGGGCTTCGTCCTGCCCTTCAAGGACCGCATCCACGCGGTGACCTTCTCGCTGGACGGGAGGCTGACCCGGACCCGGCGCTCGAAGCGGATGCTGTTCGGGCTCATCAACCGGCCGGAGTTCGACGCGGCGCTGGTCGCGGAGGCCGAGAAGGCCGGGGCGTCGGTGCGTACGGGTACCGCCGTGGCCCGTGTGGAACAGCACGGTTCCGCGGTGCCCGACCGGCGCACCGTGGCCGTGGTGCTGGCCGACGGAGAGACCGTCCTGGCCCGCGCGGTGGTCGGCGCGGACGGCAGCGCGAGCCGGATCGGCGCGCACGTCGGCGTGGAGATGGAGCAGGTGGACCTCGGCCTGGAGGCGGAGATCCCCGTCCCGGAGACGGTCGCCGAGGACTGGAAGGGCCGGGTGCTGATCGACTGGGGTCCGCTGCCCGGCAGTTACGGGTGGGTCTTCCCCAAGGGGGACACCCTCACGGTCGGGGTCATCTCGGCGAAGGGCGAAGGCGCCGCGACCAAGCGCTACTTGGACGACTTCATCGCCCGGCTCGGGCTCGCGGGCTTCGAACCGGCCGTCTCCTCGGGGCACCTGACCCGTTGCCGCAAGCCCGATTCGCCGCTCTCGCGGGGCCGCGTGCTGGTCGCGGGCGACGCGGCCGGGCTGCTGGAGCCGTGGACGCGGGAGGGCATCTCCTTCGCGCTGCGCTCCGGGCGGCTGGCGGGGGAGTGGGCGGCGAAGATCTCCGAGGCGCAGGACGCGGTGGACGCGCGCCGCCATGCCCTGAACTACGCCTTCGCGGTGAAGGCCGGGCTGGGTGCGGAGATGGGCGTCGGGCGGCGGATGCTGACCTTGTTCGAAGCCAGGCCGGGTCTGCTGCACGCGGCGATCACGGGCTTCCGCCCGGCGTGGCGGGCGTTCGCGCGGATCACGCGCGGCTCGACGACGCTGGCGGACCTGGTACGGACGCACGCGCTGGCGCGGCGGGCCCTGCACGCCGTGGACGCCCGCCAGTCGGCGTCCCGGGCCCCCGGCCGCCCGTAGCCCCGCCGCCCGTACGGGGCGCGGCCCCTGTCCCCGGCCCGCGCCCCCGCCGCCCCCAGCGGGCGCGGCACCGGTCCCCGTGCGGGGCGCGGCACCGGTCCCCGTGCGGGGCTGGGGGTCTGTCTCTGCGCGGGGTGCTGGGGATCTGTCCCCGTGGGGTGCTGGGGGTCTGTCTCTGCGCGGGGTGCTGGGGATCTGTCCCCGTGGGGTGCTGGGGGTCTGTCCCTGCGCGGGGCGCGGGGCATCTGTCCCCGTGGTGCGCTCGGGATCTGTCCCCGTGCGGGGGTGGGCGGCTGTCCCTGCGCGGGGCGCTGGGAACCTTTCCCCGTGGGGCGCTGGGGATCTGTCCCCATGCGGGGCCTGAGCACCCGTCCCCGCGTCGGCGCTGGGGACCTGTCCCCGTGGGGAGCGGGCGCCCACCCGCCTGCCCGCAGTGCATGCGCCCGACCCTGGGCGAGTACCGTTCCGGACCGGCGGGCCGGGCCTCGCGCCCTGCCTCGTGCCGTGCCCCCGGCCCGGGCCTCCGGTCACGGCCTCGGGCCCCCCTCCTGGATACGGCCTCGGATCCGGCCTCCGGCCCGGTCGCTGGCACGGTCCAGGCCCCGGCCCTGCACCCGGCCCAGTCCCTGGCACGCCCCCGGTCCTGGATCGGGCCTCGGGCCCAGCCCCTGGCACGGTCTCGGTCTCGGTCCTGGATCGGGCCTCGGGCCCAGGCCGTGGCACGGTCTCGGTCCCGGCCCTGGATCCGGCCTCGGGCCCAGTCCTTGCGGCCCTGGACCCGGCCCTGGGCCCGCCCCCTGGGCCGGGCCTGGGGCTGGCTCCCGGGTTTGCCTTTCGCTTCGGGCATCCGGCCCCAGCCTCGATCCTCGGCCCCGGCTTCCCCGGCCCCCGGGCCCGGCCCTGAATCCGGCCCCGTGGGCCGAGCCCTGGCACGGTTACGGCCGTGGGCCGGTCCCTGGACCGGCCCGGCCTTGGGCCCGGCTCCCGGGTTCGCCTTGGGCTCCGGGCACGTGGCCTCAGCCACGACGGCCCCTGGCCCCGGTCCCGGCACGGTTTTGGGGCCGCCTCGGGTCGTGGTGCTCGGGGGCGGGCCCCGGTCGGCCTGCGGGTTCCGGGCTGGCCGGGGCCGTGCGGTGGTCGTGGCGTCTGCCGGGCTACAGGGCGGCGGCGGTGAGG
This sequence comes from Streptomyces sp. NPDC053432, assembly GCF_055585365.1. Taxonomy (NCBI): domain Bacteria; kingdom Bacillati; phylum Actinomycetota; class Actinomycetes; order Kitasatosporales; family Streptomycetaceae; genus Streptomyces; species Streptomyces sp. NPDC053432. Next base: position 533,526 of record NZ_JBVJKF010000002.1, on the reverse strand, counting down.
AGGGAATCCGCGACGGAGGTTCGGGCGTACAGCACGGAACGTCCCGCCCGGTGGGCGCTGACCAGGCCCGCGGCGCGCAGCGCCGTCAGGTACTGGGACACCCCGGACGGCGAGAGCCCCGTCCGGCGGGCCAGCGCGGTGGTGGAGGCAGGGTTGTCCAGTTCGGCCAGCAGCCGGGCGCGCGAGCGGCCGAGGACCCCTGCCAGCGCCTCGGTCCCGGCCCCGGCGGCGCGGGGTTGCCACAGTGCGCCGATGCCACGCGCCGGGTAGGCCAGCTGCGGCGGTTCCGGTGGGGTCACGCGGGTGAACGGTCCGCGTGTGGTGAAGACCGAGGGGATCAGCACCAGCCCCGCGCCCGCGGTCCGCCGGGACAGCGTCCGCTGCCGGTGGGCGAGCCGGAGCGCGCTGTCGTCCCAGCTCAGTGAGGGGTGCAGGCCGTCCAGCAGGCGGCCCGGACCCTGTTCGGCCGCCTGGCGGGCACGGTGGAAGACGTCGGCGTCGAGTACGGCCCGGATCCGCGCCCAGTAGGGGGCGAGGGCCAGTTCCCAGTAGGTTTCGATCTCTTCGGCGATCCGCTTCCGACGGGCCTGCGGCTCGGCGTACAGACCCCGCAGACGGGGACCCAGGAAGCCCTGTTCCTCCCGCAGGCGGTCGAGGTCCCGCCGCACCCGGGCGTCGGGGACGGCCATGATCCCGGCCAGCTCCTCCGCCAGGGCGGGGGCGGGGCCGCGGGGCGCCGGGTTGAGGAAGTCGGGTACGTAACCCGAAGGCGGTATCAGCTCGGCGAGCCAGCCCCGGTCCAGGCCGGCGGCCGCGACGCGCGGTCCCACCTGCTCGATCCAGGGCCGGTGAACGGGGTGCGCGGAGCCGGAAACGATCAGCCGGAAGCTGGGGCCGACCTCCCACATCGGCGAGACGGCGAACCGCGTCTGTGCCAGGTCATTCGTCGAAAACGCCAACTCCGCCGACACATCCACCCCGAGGATTCACGCATTCCCGAATCAATTGCGGCCAGCCTAGGCGGTGGAGACCATCCCGGGCATGACCTCAGAGACGATCACCGCGGCCGCGTCGGGCACTTGGATGCTCGGAGACCTGAAGATCAACCGGATCGGCTTCGGCACGATGCGCCTGCCGCAGACCGGCGAGGCGCTCATCGCCGACGCGCTGCCACGCGGCCGGGATCAGGCGATCGGCGTGCTGCGCCGGGCAGTCGAGCTCGGCGTGAACCACATCGACACCGCCGCGTTCTACTTCTCGCCGCTGCGCTCCGCCAACGAACTGATCAACCGGGCCCTGGCCCCCTACCCCGACGACCTCGTCATCACCACCAAGGTCGGCCCCGGGCGCGGTCCGTCCGGCGGGTGGCTGCCGCACGCGACCCCTGGACAGCTGCGGGGTCAGGTGGAGGAGAACCTTCGCCAGCTCGGCCGTGACCACCTCGACGTGGTGAACCTGCGCATCGTCGGCACCGACTCGATCGCGGAGCGCTTCGGCGCCCTGGCGCTGCTGCGCGAAGCCGGACTCATCCGTCACCTGGGACTCTCCAACATCCACCCGCACCAGCTCGCCGAGGCCCGGTCCATCGCACCGGTGGTCTGCGTGCAGAACCCGTACGGCATCGGCGTACGGCCCGAAGACGACGGGTTCGTACGGAGGTGCGGAGAACAGGGCATCGCGTACGTGCCGTTCTACGCGATCGCCGGAACGGGACGCACGGCCGGGGCGAGCGGGACGACCGAGCGCGCGGAGGTCCTCGCCGTCGCGCGGGAGCACGGGGTCAGCCCGGCGCAGGTCCGTCTGGCGTGGACGCTGCACCGCGGACCGCACGTGCTGGCCATCCCCGGCACCGGTGATCCCGAGCACTTGGCCGCCAATGTGGCGGCGGGCGCCGTGCGCCTGTCGGAGGAGGAGCTGGCCGTACTGGAGGGCGCCCACCGGGCGGGGGTCAGTTCGCGACCGTGATGCGGAAGACCGGGTGGTCGCCGGCGGCGGCCCGGAGTTCCGCGTCGGAGGACTTCGCCGTCACGCCCTGGAAGAAGCGGTTGACCTCCCAGCCCCACTTCTCCAGGTAGGCCCGCAGGACGGCGGCCTTCTCCGCCGGGTCGGTGATCTCGGTGGCGGTGAAGGTCCGCACCTTGCGGCCCACGCGGAGTTCGCCGCCGCCGGCCGCCCGCATGTTGCGGACCCACTGGGAGTGACCGCGGGCCGAGACCAGGTACTGCGCTCCTTCGTACGTGTGCGGGTTGACCGGGATCCGCTGCATCTCGCCGGACTTCCGGCCGCGGACCGACAGTTCCGCCGTACCGGCCAGGCTGATGCCGAGGCGGGCCAGCTTGCCGAAGAGGGCGTTGAAGCGGACGGCGAACGGGCTGGCCTGGACGTAGTACGGGGTGGGCGTGCCGCTCATGGGGACCTCCGGGTCTTCGGCTGGCGGAGCTGCGGGTTCTCCGCGTTGTCGAGAGCAGTGCTCTCGCTTGAGACCAGTGTGCACGGATCGATGCTCCGAAGCAAGAGCACTGCTCTCGAAATGGATCGGAGATCTTGTTTTTGGGCAGTGCTCCGGTTTCGTGGCAGACTGGCCCGCATGAACACCGTGCGAGGGGCCAGGGAACGGGCCCGTATCGAGGTCACCGCCGCCATCAAGGACGAGGCGCGCCGCCGCCTCGCGGAAGAGGGCGCCGCCAAACTCTCCCTGCGCGCGGTCGCCCGCGAGCTGGGCATGGTCTCCTCCGCCCTCTACCGCTACTTCCCCAGCCGCGACGACCTGCTCACCGCGCTCATCGTCGACGCCTACGACAGCCTCGGCGCCGCCGCCGAGCAGGCCGACGCCGGCGCCCTCGCCACCGGCGCCCCGCCCCGCACCCGCTGGATCGCGGTCTGCGAAGCCGTCCGGGCGTGGGGGCTGGGGCATCCGCACGAGTACGCCCTCATCTACGGTTCCCCGGTGCCCGGATACAGCGCCCCCGTGGACACCATCGGGCCCGCCTCCCGCGTCGGGAACACCCTCATCGGCATCGCCCGCGCCGCCCATGAGGGCCGTGGTCTCGCGCTGCCGCCGCTGCCCGCGACCCTGCGTGCCGAGGCCGAGCGGATGACCGCCGAGTTCGCCACCGGACTGCCGCCGGAGGTCACGGCCGCCCTAGTCGCCGCCTGGGCGCAGTTGGCCGGTCTCGTCTCCTTCGAGCTGTTCGGGCAGTTCAACCGGGTCGTGGAGGACCGGGACGCGTTCTTCACGCATGCCGTGGGCCAGCTGGCGCACGGGGTGGGGCTGCCCGCCGTGTGACGCGGCGCCCGACCGTTCGCTCTTCTGTTCGTCGTATGAATGCGTGCGGTTCCGGCCGGAGGCCGTGGCCGCCCGGCTAGTGTTCCTCGGGCCGCCCACCTCGTGCCGCCGCCGGAGGAACGTTCATGCCCCGCGCCGTGAAGGCCCTCTTGGCCATCGTCGTCACCGCGTTACTCGCCGCGCCGGCGCCGGTCGTCACCGCGTCGGCGCGCGACACACCCCCGCCCGGCACCGCCCAGACCCTGACCTCCGCGCCCCGGGCGGCCGGCGTGCGGGGCCTGGAGATCGCGGTCCCCGCCTACGTCTGGGCGGACGACCCCGTGCTCGCGGACCTCGCCGCCACCCGCCCGGCCCCCTCGGTGGTCGTCCTCAACCCGGGCAACGGCGACGCCCCGTTCGACGCGGCCTGGCGGTCCCGCGCCGACGCCCTGCGCCGCGCCACCACGGCGACCGGGGAGAAGACCAAGGTCCTCGGCTACGTCCACACCGACCACGGCAACCGCGACATCGCCGCCGTCAGGGCCTCCGTCGACAACTACCTCAGACCCGCCGGCGGCGACGGCCGCCTCCACGTCGACGGCATCTTCTTCGACGTCGTCAGCCGCGACTGCGGCCCCGGCAACGCGACCCGCGACCACTACGCGGAACTGCGCCGCTACGTGCAGGCCGTCATGGACGCCGTCGACCCGTCCGTCCCCGAACTCGTCGTCGACAACCCCGGCACCGCGATCGCCGACTGCTACCTGGAACCCGGCCACCGGACCGCCGACGTCTTCGTCACCTACGAGGACACCTACGCCGCCTACACCGGCGGCGGCTGGCTCGGAGGGAACGTCTTCGACCCCGTGGGCGGGTACCGCACCGGAGCCGAACTCGACCCGCCCGGCACGGCGTTCTGGCACCTCGTCCACGAGGTGCCGGACGCGGCCGCGATGCGCACCGCCCTCCGGACGGCCTTCACCCGTGGCGCCGGCCACGCGTACGCGACCGGCCGGACCATGCCCAACCCCTGGGACGCGGCGCCCGCCTGGCCGTACCGCGCGCAGACCGCGTACGCCGCCACCCTCGGCGAGTGACCCGGATCAGCGGTAGTCGTCGGGGTGGCCCTGCATCCAGGTGTTGATCCTGTCGCGGGTGCCGATCAGCAGCTCCTGGTGCTGCTTGAGGTTCTCGAAGTCGCGGTCGGCGCCGAGCTCCTCGTCGAGCTTCGCGGTCAGGGCGATCGGCTCGGGGAAGTGGCCGGGCCCCTTCGGGTCCGCCTTCATCGCGGCGTCCAGCCGGTGGAGTTCGTCGTGGACGCGCTTGAGGAAGTACGCGCAGTTGCCGGGGGTGCAGGAGTCCTTGAGCGTCGCCTGGAGCCCGGCGAAGGCGTCCCGGACCTTCTCGGCCGGGACGCCCGGGGGAGCGGCCGACGCGCGGTCCGAGGCCGAGGCCGTCGAGGCCGAGGCCGTCGGGGCCGAGGCCGTCGAGGACTGCCGCGCCGCCGCGGACGGCGCGACCGGATCTCCGCCGCAGGAGACCGTGAACCCGGCCAGGACCACCGCCAGTACCGCCGTGCGCCGCACCGTGGAACCGAACACCGACTCCCCCCCCCGTGATCTTCCGAGGGATCGACCCTACCTTCTCAGGCCCCGTCGTTCTCCGGACGGCGGGCGAAGCCCAGCAGGACGTGCGTGACCCGGAGGACGAACACCACCGCGGCCAGGCCCCCGCCCGCCAGGGCCAGCACGTGGTGCGCCGCCCGCGACAGGGAGAACGCCGGCGCGGGCCCGTACACCGCGCCGAAGGCGAGGGCCGCGGCGCAGCACGCGCTGACGAAGGCGTAGCCGATCTCGATCGTGACCGCGTCCCGGTCCTCCTGCGTACGCCGCGCCCGCCGCTCCATACGGGCAGTGTCACAGCGCGCACCGCGCGTCACAAGGGCGCCCGCGCCGCCGCCCGCCCCCCGCGGGGCCGGATCAGATGCCGGCCTGCTCCGTCCACAGCCGGGCGAGAGAGAGGTCGCCGGTGACCTCCGGCCCTGCCAGCGGGAGGCGGTTCCAGAGCGCCTCGTACAGCCAGGACGCCTCGCCCGTCACCTCGCAGTCGGCCGGCTCCTCCGTGGTGCCGCGCACCGTGCGGGCCGGCTCCGCGGACAGGTGGACGGTCCAGGACGCGCCCGTGTCGGCCGCCCGGATCCGCAGCACCTTGGGCTCCGGCGTACGGACCCGGCTGCGCGGGCGGGCGTGGAAGCCGGTCAGCAGCTCGTCCACCCCGTCCTCCGCGAACCAGGCGTCCACCGGCGCGTACGCCACGCCGAGCGCCGACTCCGCGTCCAGCCGGTGCACCGTGGTCTCGTGGGCCTGCCGCCGCGCCCAGAACGCCAGCGGAGACGGCGCGGCCGTGGGCAGGAAGGTCCAGCACTGGACGTCGGCCGGAGCCTCGGTCAGGGTGCGCACCAGCGCCGCGTGCCCCTCCCGGAACCACCTCAGCAGATCGCCGCCCACCAGCTCGGGTGCGTCGGGGAACGCCGCCGGCTCCAGCCGCCCCTCCGCGACGTAACCGGCCGCCCAGCGGTGCACAGCCCCCGTGTGCCGCAGCAGATCGGCCACGTGCCACCCCGGACAGGTGGGCACCGGGGCTCCGGTGCCCACCTGTCCGGCCACGTCGGCGAGCAGCTCGCCCTCCCGCGCGACCGTCTTCACGTAATCGATGATCTCCATGCCGGGAGTCTCGCAGCCGGAGCCCACAATGGAGCAATGGACGGGGAACTCTTCCCGCGCGAGCGGGCCGTGATCGCCCCCGGCGCCGTGCACGTGCCGGACTGGCTGGGGCCGGCGCGCCAGCGCGGGCTGCTCGACGCCTGCCGCGAGTGGGCCCGGCCTCCCGCCGGTCTGCGCACCGTACGGACCCCCGGCGGCGGGGTGATGACCGCCCGCCAGGTGTGTCTCGGGCTGCACTGGTACCCGTACGGATACGCGCGCACCGCCGTCGACGGGGACGGGGCGCCCGTCAAGCCCATGCCGCACTGGCTGGCCGAGCTGGGGCGCGAAGCGCTGACCGCCGCCTACGGGCGGCCGCCGGACCGCGCCGAGGTCTACGACATCGCCCTGGTCAACTTCTACGAGGGCGACTCCCGCATGGGCATGCACCGCGACGCCGAGGAGAGGTCCGGGGCCCCGGTGGTGTCGCTCAGCCTCGGCGACAGCTGCGTCTTCCGCTTCGGCAACACCGACTCGCGCGGCCGCCCGTACCGGGACGTCGAGCTGCGCAGCGGGGACCTCTTCGTCTTCGGGGACGAGAGCCGTCTGGCCTTCCACGGCGTGCCGAAGGTCCTGCCGGGCACGGGCCCGCCCGGGCTCGGCCTCACCGGGCGGCTGAACATCACCCTCCGCGTCGGCGGCCTCGGCCCGGGAGCGGTCTAGGGGCGGCGTCGGGCGGCCTCCGATCATGCGAGGATCGTTGCCATGAACGGCAACGGGGCCCCGCCGCGGGTGGGGGATGTGACCACGGGGTCCACGTCCGCACGGACCAAGCTGGAGCGCGGCCGCGGGGCGCTGGGTCCCGCGCTGGAACTGGTCCACACCGGCCGCGCCCCGACGCGCGCCGTCCTGACCGCCGAGCTCGGCGTCACCCGGGCCACCGCGGGCGCCGTCGCCGCGGAACTGGAGGCGCTCGGGCTGATCCGCGTCGACTCCCGGCCCGGCGGTGCGGGCGGCGGCGGCACCCAGGGCCGCCCCTCGCACCGGCTGGCGGTCGCCGAGGACGGGCCCGTCGCCCTCGCCGCCCAGGTGCACCCCGACGGCTTCCGCGCGGCCCTGGTGGGCCTCGGCGGCCGGATCGTCGCCACCGCCCCCGGCAAGATCACCGTCTCCGCCGACCCGGCACAGGTGCTCGGCGCGGTGGTCGACGCGGGCGCGCGGCTGCTGGAGGAGAGCGGCCGCCGCTGCATCGGCGCCGGACTCGCGGTGCCCTCGGCCGTCGCCGAGCCGGAGGGCACCGCGCTGAACCCGCTGCACCTGGCCTGGCCGCCCGGTTCGCCCGTACGTTCCGTCTTCGCGCGGTGCGTGAAGGCCGCCGGCATCGACGGCCCCGCGCTGACCGGCAACGACGTCAATCTCGCCGCGCTGGCCGAGCACCGGCACGGGGCGGGCCGCAGCGCGCAGCACCTGCTGTGCGTGGCCACCGGGCACCGCGGGGTGGGCGGGGCGCTGGTGCTGGACGGGCGCCTGCACAGCGGGAGTTCGGGTCTGGCCCTGGAGGTCGGCCACCTCACCGTGAACCCGGAGGGGCGGGCCTGCCACTGCGGCAGCCGCGGCTGCCTGGACGTGGAGGCCGACCCGCTGGCCTTCCTCACCGCCGCCGGGCGCACGCCCGGCCCGGAGGTGTCGCTGCTCCAGCAGGCCCGTGACCTGCTGCGCGACGAGCCCGGCGAGGCGGGGGTGCGGGCGGCCACCGAGGAGCTGATCGACCGGCTCGGCCTCGGTCTCGCGGGCCTGGTCAACATCCTGAACCCGGACCGCATCATCCTCGGCGGCCTGCACCGCGAACTGCTCCACGCCGACCCGGACCGGCTGCGCGCGGTGGTCGCCGACCGCAGCCTGTGGGGGCGCAGCGGGGGAGTACCGATCCTGCCGTGCACCCTCGACCACAACAGCCTGGTCGGCGCGGCGGAACTGGCGTGGCAGCCGGTGCTCGACGACCCGCTGGGAGCGCTGGCCTAGCGGGTGTTGCGAAGGTCCCGCACGGCACCTCCCGGGCCCGCCGCACGGCACCGCTCCCGGTGGCGCCGCGGCGGGACGTCACCCGGGCCCGGTGCCGACCGTGGCGGCCACCGGCAGCGCTGCCGGGACGGCTCGGGGGTCCGTGGCGAGGGACACCGCTCGCGCGGGCTCCCGTACGGGCGTGGTCTTGATCCGCCTCGGCTGCGACGGGGTCTGCGGTACGGGCGCCGCCCGCAGGGAGAACCACACCACCTTGCCCGGGCCGTCGGGCCGCTCCCGCACCCCCCAGGCCTCGCTGACCGCCGCCACGAGCGCGAGCCCGCGCCCGCAGGTCTCCAGCGACTCCAGGGGCTGCGGTGCCAGCAGGTGTGCGTCACGCAGCACCGGGAGCCGCGGATCGCTGTCGATGACCGAGACCGTGAGGCGCCCGAGGCGCAGTTCGATCTCCACCGTGCAGGTCTTGTCCGGCTGCGCGTGGCGGTGGACGTTGCTGAGGAGTTCCGTCACGCCGAGCGCAGCCCGGTCTATGAGCGGATCGAGTTGCCAGTGGCGCAGTTGCGCGGAGACGATCCTGCGGATTTGGCCGATCCGCGACGGCAAGGCCTGCAGTTCGACGACGCAGTGCCTGCGGGAATGACTGATCACGGCTGCGACTCCCCGACATGAGTGTTACGGGTGCTGCACCCTCGGTAATGCTCCACCAGGGTCACCCACGGTGCGCCACAGTGCAACCGAACGCGTCCGAAAGCGATCCGCATGGAAACCCAAAGCGACTGTTTGCGCAGGTGAGGGAGGTACATTGCGAAAGCACAGGGCATGAGAAACGGGCACGAAGGAGCACGGCGCATGAGCACCACCGGCACAACCGGCGCAGCCGCCAGAGCCGCCACGAGCGGCGCCACCGTCACCACCGTCACCACCGCCACGGCCGGCACCACCGTCGACGTGGACCACAGCGACGCCGAGTACCGCGCGTGGCTGAAGGAGGCCGTTCGCAAGGTCCAGGCGGACGCGAACCGTTCGGCCGACACGCATCTGCTGCGCTTCCCGCTCCCCGAGGCGTGGGGCATCGACCTCTACCTCAAGGACGAGTCCACGCACCCCACGGGCTCGCTCAAGCACCGCCTCGCGCGCTCGCTGTTCCTGTACGCCCTCTGCAACGGCTGGGTCCGGCCCGGCCGTCCGGTCATCGAGGCCTCCTCGGGCTCGACCGCCGTCTCCGAGGCGTACTTCGCGAAGCTGATCGGCGTCCCGTTCATCGCGGTCATGCCGCGGACCACCAGCCCCGAGAAGTGCCGGCTCATCGAATTCCACGGCGGGGAATGCCACTTCGTGGACGACCCGATGAAGATGTACGAGGAGTCCGCCGAGCTCGCGGCCCGGACGGGCGGCCATTACATGGACCAGTTCACGTACGCGGAGCGGGCCACCGACTGGCGCGGCAACAACAACATCGCAGAATCGATTTACCAGCAGCTGCGCCTGGAGCGTTTCCCCGAACCGGCCTGGATCGTCGCGACCGCCGGCACCGGCGGCACCTCCGCGACGATCGCGCGCTACGTGCACTACATGCAGCACGACACCCGGATCTGCGTCCCGGACCCGGAGAACTCGTGTTTCTTCGACGGCTGGACGAACAACGACCCGGACGCGAGCAGCGACTGCGGCTCCCGCATCGAGGGCATCGGGCGGCCCCGCATGGAGCCGAGCTTCGTACCGGGGGCCATCGACCGCATGATGAAGGTCCCGGACGCGGCGAGCGTCGCCGCCTGCCGTGCGCTGGAGCAGGCGATCGGCCGCAAGGCCGGCGGCTCCACCGGCACCGGCCTGTGGAGCGCCCTGAAGATCGTCTCCGAGATGGTGGCCGAGGGCCGTACGGGCAGCGTGGTCACCCTGCTCTGCGACTCGGGCGACCGCTACCTGGACAAGTACTACTCCGACGAGTGGCTGGCGCAGCAGGGCCTCGACCTGGCCCCGTACGCGAAGACCGTCGACACCCTCCTGACGACGGGCACCTGGCGCGAACCGGCCGCCTGAACCGGCCGCCTGAACCGGCCGGTCGGCGCGGGGAGCGGGCGGCCGGCTACCGACCCGTCGCCCGGCGGGTCGTCAGGCGGGTTTCCAGTGCGCGGACCGCCTGCCGGAAGGAGTGGCCGAGGCCCGGGCGGGCCAGGGTGAGGGCGAAGCGGAAGGCGGCGGGTCCGTCGGCGGCGAAGGTCCAGCGGACGTGGGTGCCGGCCCCGCGGGGAGTCAGCCGCCACTCCTCCAACAGGGCCTGGAGCCCAGGGGCGTTGGTGGTGTCGACCCGGTACGCGTAGCGCTGACCGGGGTCCGCCGCCATGATCGTCTCCTCGAAGCGGACGCCGCCCATCAGCTTGACCTCCCGGCCCGCGCCCCCGTGCGTGGGACGGGCCAGGGTCACCGCCCGGAACCAGCGCGGCCAGTCCTCCACTTCCTCGGCGAGGGCCCGGTACACGTCCTCGGGCGCCGCGGAGACCTCAGCGGCGAAGACCAGCCGCACCGGCGCGTCCTGGATGAAGTCCAGCCCCACCGGGCGGAGTCGGCGAGCCATGGCGGTACCCCCTCGGGTGAGTTCGCTGTCGTGCGCGGCGACACCATAGCCGCCCCTCGCACAGAAGTCCGTACGAAGTTCCCACCGACCGGGAGCCGGTGCGGGCGTGGTGCTGGCAAGGCGCCCCGGCGGGCGGGATGCTGTACTTCCCCGAGAGCGGAGGCCGCCGCCGTGCCGGAGACGCCCCTTCCCCAGCCGCCCGTGCTCGCGCTGGAGCTCCTCGTGCACGGCGTGGCCGGTGCGGCACCCGGAGAGTTGCTCGGTGACCCGCGCACCGTGCGGGTCACCGGGGACTCCACCGCCGCCGTCTTCCGCCGTACCGAGGACGCCGATGCCGAGGCGCACCCCGAGCGCTACGCCGGGCGGCCCGTTCCCGAGGCCTACTGCTGGTCCCGGCTCACCTCCGGCAACGGCGCCCGCGCGCTGTGGCTGCTGCTCCTGCCCTTCATGGTGGCCAACCTCGCCCACTGGGCCCGCCCCGCCGACACCACCGGCACCGCCGGCACCGCGCCGCGTGCCGTGCGGACGTACGGGGTCCTCGTCCGGGTCCTCGCGCTCAGCCTGACCGTGCTGCTGATCGCGGCCGCCTGCGAGGTCGCGCTCGACCTGTTCGCCTGGCAGTGCGGGGGTACGGGCTCGTGCGCGGGCTCCCGTTTCCCCTGGCTGGGTTTCCTCGCCCCCGAAGCCGGCTGGTGGGCCGAACCCGGCCGCCGCCTCGCGCTCGGCGCGCTGGTCCCGGCCGCCTTGACCGGGCTGCTCTGGTACCTGTCCAACCGCACCTGGAGCGCCTACGAGTCCCAGCCGCCGCCCGCCGGAGCGGCCGACCCGGACACCGCCTCGGACGCGGTCCCCGCCCTCGGCCGGCCCGGATTCTGGTACGGGCGCCGCCTCGTGGCCCGTCTGCGCGCCGCGCACACCGCCGCGGGGCTGCTCACCGTGGCGGTGGCCGTCTCCGTGCCCACGGCACGCCACGACCGCGGGCCGGCCGGCGCACCCGTCCTGGAAGCGCTCGGCTGGGCCACCCAGGGACTGCTCGCCGCCGTGGCCGGAGCCGTGGCCTGGATCGTCTGCCGGCGCGGCCGGACCGAGGACCGGGCCGACCACCGGCTGGACCGGGCCGCCGTCACCATGCTGCCCGGGGCCGCCCTCGCGCTGCTGGCCGCCGTCCTCGTGCACGCCTGCTGGGCCCGCCCCGGCTGGACCTCCGTCGGGCGGCTCCCCGGGGACCTCGCCTTCGGGGTGCTGATGCTGGGTCAGGGCGCCTGCGTGCTGCTGCTCGCCGTCGTCGCCCGGTACCTGCACCGCCGGGCCCCCGATCCGGCCACCGCGCTGGGCGGCCTCGGCGGACCCGCCGTCGGCATGCTGGGCTGCGCCCTCGGCGGGGTGATGTCGGGCGGCGTCGCCCAGCGCGTCGCCGACTGGCTGGACGGCGACGCCGTCCCCGGGACGCCCGGGTCCCCGCTCCCCGGGCCGCCCGTGCTGCTGTCCTGGCAGGCCGCCGTGCTGCCGCCGCTGCTCCTCGTACTGGCCCTGCTCGCCGCCTGGTTCACCGGGCGCGGGGCGCGCGAACGGCGCAGGACGGCCGCCGGCATCGCCGCCGAATACCCCGGCGAGACCCCGGACGGGCCCCGCAGCCGCCGCATCGCGGGCGCGCGGGCCGCCGCCGCGCTCACCGACTCCGCGCCCTGGTTCGTCGGAGCCGTCTCCGGGATCACTCTGCTGCTCGGCGCCGGAGCCCTCGCCGGGGCCTGGATCGGCGGCCGCGTCCCCTACGAGGCGGCACGCGGCAGCGGCCCGCTGCTGGAGACGGCCGCCCGTACCGCCCAGGACGCCGGATCCTGGCTCGTCGGTTTCGGCTTCGTCCTCTTCGTGACCTGGGGCCGGCGCGCCTACCGGGACCCGTCCGCCCGCCGCACCATCGGCATCCTGTGGGACGTCGGCACCTTCTGGCCGCGCGCGGCCCACCCCTTCGCGCCGCCCTGCTACGCCGAGCGCGCCGTCCCCGACCTGACCTGGCGGATGACCGGCTGGACGGGCCGCACCGGCGGACGGCTCGTCATCTCCGGCCACTCGCAGGGCAGCGTCCTCGCCGCCGCGGCCGTCTGGCAGCTGCCGCCGCACGTCCGCCGCCGGGTGGCCCTGCTCACCTACGGATCCCCGCTCGCCCGCCTCTACGGCCGCTGGTTCCCCGCCTACTTCGGCCCCGGGCCGCTCGCCTCCCTGCACGGCGAGCTCGACTGCTGGCGCAACCTGTGGCGGGCCACCGATCCCATCGGAGGCCCCGCGCTCCCCGGCGCGGGCCAGGACGTGGACCGCGGCCCGCTCGCCGACCCCGTCGCCTACGGCCGCAGTGCCCGGTACCCGCTGCCCGCGCCCATCCTCGGCCACTCCGACTACCAGGCCGACCCGGCCTTCGCCGCCGAACGCGCCGCGCTGCTCGCCCGCCTGGACGAGGCCGCACCACCCGCCGGCCTACCGGCCCAGAGGCCGGGTCTCAGCAAGGAGCGGGCAAAGCCGGCAGGGCCGGCAGATCCGCAGGGAACAGCAGGGTGAGCTCGTCCGTACTCGGCTCCGACAGCTGCGCCACCCGGCCCGCGTGCCGCTCGACCATCGACTCGAAGGTCTGCCGCGCGGTGCGGCCGTTGCCGAACGCCGGGCCCTTGGGCAGCGCCGTGAAGTACGCCAGCAGCGCCTCGGACGTGCCCTCGCCGAGCCGGTACTCGTGCTCCTCCGCCTGCTGCTCCACGATCCGCAGCAACTCGTCGGGCCCGTAGTCGCCGAAGGTGATGGTCCGCGAGAACCGCGAGGCGACCCCCGGGTTGACCGCCAGGAAGCGGTCCATCTCCGCCGTGTACCCGGCGACGATCACCACCACCGCGTCCCGGTGGTCCTCCATCAGCTTGACCAGCGTGTCGATCGCCTCACGCCCGAAGTCCCGGCCCGAGTCCTCCGGAGCCAGCGCGTACGCCTCGTCGATGAACAGCACCCCGCCGCGCGCCCGGTCGAAGGCCTCCTGCGTACGGATAGCGGTGGAGCCGATGTGCTCGCCGACCAGGTCCACCCGGGACACCTCGACGAGGTGGCCGCGCTCCAGCACCCCGAGCGAGGCGAGGATCTCCCCGTAGAGCCGGGCGACCGTGGTCTTGCCGGTACCGGGGGAGCCGGTGAAGACCAGGTGCCTGCGCACGGACGCCGCCTTCAGCCCCGCCTGCTGCCGCCGCCGGCCCACCTCGATCATGTCGGTGAGCGCCCGCACCTCGCGCTTGACGCTGTCCAGGCCGACCAGCGCGTCGAGCTGGGCCAGCGCCTCGTCCGAACCCCGCGCGGCCGCCGCGGTCCCGCCGTCCGGCTCCCGCGCCGGGCGCGGTACGGCCACCTCCGCCGCCGGTACCCCGCCGCGCGCCGCCACGAGCGTACGGATTCCCGCCCGCTCCCCCGCGGACCCGCCGCGGGCGCCCGCCTGGGCCGCCCGCCTGGTCCCCGACTCGTCACTGGTGCAGTCCTCGGTGGCCGGGCCGTCCTCCGCGAACTCGTAACCCCCGCGCGCACAGCGCTCGGTGTGGCAGCGGGTCAGCGTGGTGCGGCAGCCGTCGATGACGTGGAACCCGAAGCCGGAACTGCCCTCCACCCGGCAGGCCGTGAACGTGCCGCGACCTCCGGCCGACACGTAGAACCCGGCCTCGGCGGGTGAGGTGACCGTGCACCGCTCCAGCGCGGGGTCGGCCCCCTTGGTGACGATCACGCCGGTCTGCACCGAGTCGAAGGTGCAGTTCGCGAGGGTGCCGCCGCTGCCGTGGTCACGGAACCACGCGCCCGTCCCGGCCTCGCGGACGCGGCAGTCGTCGAGCTGGGCGGCGGCCCCGTCGCTCACCGAGACGGCGGTGTTGCGCACCTGCGAGAGGTCACTGTCGACCACGTCCACGCGCGAACCCCGGTCCAGCACGAACAGGGCGTCCGGCACGTCGTGCACCCGGCAGGAGGCGAGGGAGGCGGTGGCCCCGTCGCTGATCCACACCGCCGGGTAGTCGCCGGTGCTGTCGTGGATCTCGCAGGACTCGGCATCGACCCTGGTCCCCGGATCCCACACCGACAGGCCGTTGCGGCCGAACCGGCGGACCGCGGTGCGGCTGAGGGTGAGCACCGAACGGGACCGCAGGTCGACGGCGTTCTCCGGGATGTCGTGGATGTCGCAGCCCGCCAGGGTGAGCACGGCGTCGGTGTCGAGGGTGACCCCGTCGGCGGAGGTGCGGTGCACCGCGCAGTCGGTGAGCCGGGCCGCGGCCCGCGCGGCGATCTGCACCCCCGCGCCCTTGATCTCGTACACCTCGCAGCCCAGCGCCTCCAGGCCCGAACCCTCGCCGGTGATGCCGATGCCCGCGCCCGTGGCGTGGTGGATCCGGCAGCGCTCCAGCCGGGGCCGCCCGCCGCCGCGCACCGAGACGCCGGTCTGCCCGGCGGCGACGACCTCGCACTCCTCGAACACCCCGCCGCCGCCGTCCAGTACGGCGATCCCGACGCCGGCCGGATTCTCCACCGTGCACCGCCGCACCAGGGGCCGGGCCCCGGAGCCGCGCACCTCGATGCCGGCCGCCGAGCGGGTGCTGACCCGCAGATCGGTGAGCTCGGGCGAGCCGTCCTCGACCAGCAGCGCGGGCGTCGCCCGGTCCTGCCCCTCCAGGTGCAGGTCCTGCACCACGGCCGAGGCGCGCACGGTCAGGGCGACCCCGTCGAGCGGGGCGATCCGCACCGACCCCAGCCCGCCCTCGGGCCCGCGCAGGGTCACCGCGTGCTCCAGCACCAGGTTCTCCCGGTAGGTGCCGGGCGCGATGGACAGCACGTCCCCGTCGCCCGCGACGGCGAGCGCGGCGGCCAGCGTCGGATACTCGCCGGAGCGGCGCCGCCACCGCGAAGTCCCGCCGTGCGTCACCTGGACCGTGCCCTGAGCCATGGTGCTGTCGTGCCCCCGCCCTCGTACTCGCCGATGCCGATGAGACCGATCTGGTCCGGCCGCCCCACCGTAGCGCGCGCGGCGCCGCCGGGCGGCCAGGTCAACTGCCCGCGCCCGCCCGGCCCCAGTCCGGACCGGCGGCCGCCCAGGCGCGGTCCAGACGTATGTACCGCCGATGCATGAGCCTGCGTACGACCAGCCGCCGCACCGTTTCCACCAGTGCGGCCGCACCGAGCGCGATCGCCAGCCCCGCCACCCCCGCGTGCAGGGCGGCCGAGGACGGATCGAGCGGCTGCCCCACCAGGCGGCCGCGCGCGTCCGTCCATATCCGGAAGCGGTCACCGGGCCGCGGCGGTTCCTCCGCGGCCGGCACCGTGCCCTGGTGACTGCTGCCGTCGGGCGCGGTCCACGACGCCACGATCTGCGTCCGGTGCGGGGCCGTGCGCTGCGCCGACGGGTCCGCGGAAGAGCCCGCGGCAGGCTCGGGGGCGGGCCGGACCACCACCGCCGCCACGAGGTGCCGCTCCTGCCGCTGCTCGTGCGCGGCCCGCTGCAAGGTCCCGTCGACCTTGAGGCCCGCGACCCAGCCGAGGGCCGGAGCCACCACCAGGAGGCACACCAGTGCGGCGAACGCCACCCATGCCTCGAAGAGATCCGTCGGACGCCGCAGCGGATTGCGCCGCCAGCGCCACACACCCATTGCCGTCCACACGGTTTGGCTCCCCCTGCCCCGCGAGCTTCGCCTGTCTGCGCGTACAAGCCTCCCGCACCTCCCGGAAACGCGCATTCCGGGACGCGCGAGACAGGTGTCACCCGATCCGGTGTCGTCCCCGTACCGGCCGCCCACCTGTCTCGACTGATCCAACGGCGTGGTCGGGCCGGTTGGTTCCAGTCGGGGCGAGGCTCCCCCCGAAGGTGTCATTCCGGGGGTCTGAGCGGGTCATTCGAGGATGCGGACCTCGTCGCCGACGCGCACGGTCCCGAGCCGGACCGGCACCAGCTGCCGCCCGAAGGCCAGCGACTTGCCGATCCGCCGGTGCTCGGCGAGGGTCTTCAGCGGTTCCCTGCCCCGCTGCGCGGTCGCCTGGTCGGTGGTGGTCACGATGCACCGGCCGCACTCGCGGACCCCGCGGAACTCGGCGTCGCCGATGGCGATGCGCCGCCAGCCGTCCTCCGCCCAGGCCTCCGCTCCGGCGACCACCACATTGGGGCGGAAACGATTCATCGGCAGCGGACCCTCCTCGGGGTGGTCCCCCTGCGCGATCAGTGCGTTGAGGGCCTCCAGCGAGGCGAGCGTGGTGAGCAGCAGCGGGTACGCGTCGGCCAGGCTCACCGTCTCGCCCGGCAGCGCGTAGTCCGGGTCCACGGGCCGGCGCACGGCCGGCTCGTCCAGGTGGGCGAGCCGCACCGGAACCCCGAGGTACTCGCCGAACCAGGCGGCCGCGGCGTCGGCCGCGATCACCGTCTCGACCTTCTGCCCGAACAGTACGACCGGCTCCAGCGGCCCCGGTCCGGGCGCCTCCACCACCAGCTCCGCCATGCCCGGCGCGGACACCGCGATCCCTCCGCCGTCCACCGGACGGGCCGAAGCCAACGCCAGCCGCGGCTGCTGGCGTTGGGTGATGACCATGCCCTCGGTGTCGACCAGCGCCCACCGCCGGTCTCCGGACAGACCCCATGGCTCCACGGCAACCGCGTCGGGAGCGGTCCCGGCCAGCGATTTGACGGGATGGACGTGGAGCGCATGGACATGCAAGTTCGACATGGAGGCATATTGCCAGCCCCGTCGGATGTCCATGCAACTGACTTGGGATCGGTCAGTAGCCGCGCCCCTGGTACGGACGGCCGTACGGGTCCTCGTAGGAGGCCCCCTGGACCGGCGCGGGCACCTGAACCGGAACCTGCATCGGGCGCGGTGCGGCCGGGCGCATGGCCTCGTAACCGGCGGCCGCGGCGACCGGGCGGGGAGGCTGCAGCTGGGGCTGCGGCACGAACCCGGCGCGGGCGCCGACGGGCTGCTGCTGCGGGATGTACGGAGCGGGCGCGTTCTGCAGCGGCGTCTGCTGCGGAGCGGTCTGCTGCGGGTACGGGTACCCGTACCCGGGTGCCTGCTGCTGGGGCGTCGCTGGGGGAAGGGCGGCCGGCAGGGCGGGCAGCGCCGAAGCGAGGGCCGGGAGGTATCCGCCGCTCGAATACCCGGAACTCGGGGAGTCGTAGGCGGCCGGGACGCGGATCGGAGCGATCTGCGGAGTGCCGCGTTCGGCGACGAGGGAGTCGTAGATGGGGGTGTCCGGGAAGGAGGGCGCGGAGTAGTAACCGCCGCCATAAGTGGAGCGGGGGGAGGTCATGGGTCATAAGTTAAGCCCACGACTTCACGGGGTCCATAGCGAGGTGTCACCAACCCCCCTCTGACCTGCATATTCGCAGGTCAGAGCCCCACCTTTCACTTGGCGTTCACGTGCACGATTCGCCACGTCCGCACCGCCTTGTCCCACTCGTCCTCACCGGTTGTGTGGTGCACCGATTTGCTGCTGACGGAGCGTCACACCTCGGTGACCTCGGATGACGTTGGTTTTGGCCATAGTTCGTGCGCGATTCCCTGTTTCAGGCGTCACTGGGGCGGGCATAGGTACGGCCCTTCCATGCCGCTCCGCGTCCCCGGTAGTGCTGGACGGCCGAGTCGACGGTCATCAGCAGGTACAGGAAGGCGGTGAACGGAAGCAGCGGAGCGAGCGCGGCCGACCGGCGGTAGTACCGGAGCATCGGCAGGTAGGTGCCCGCCATCAGCAGCCACGCCAGGCCTCCGGCCCAGGCCACGGCCGGGTGCCCGGTCGCGAGCCCCGCGAGGAGCGCGGCCGGCGGCACGAGGTAGACGAGCACCAGCCCCGCGACCGTGCCGGCCAGCAGCAGCGGCTGGTGGCGCAGCTGCGCGTACGCGCTGCGCGAGACCATCCGCCAGAGGTCGCCGAGCGCGGGGTACGGGCGCACGCTGTCCACCCGCTCCGCGAGCCCGAGCCAGATCCGTCCGCCGGAGCGCTGCACGGCGCGCGCGAGGGACACGTCGTCGATGACGGCCTGCCGGATGGAATCGGGCACCCCGGCCCGCACGGCGGCAGCGGTGCGCAGCAGGACGCAGCCGCCCGCGGCCGCCGCGGTGCGGGCGGCCGGGCGGTTGATCCGGCGGAACGGGTAGAGCTGGGCGAAGAAGTAGACGAAGGCCGGTACGACGAGCCGCTCCCAGAAGCCGGCCACGCGCAGCCGGGCCATCTGGGAGACGAGGTCGAGGTCGGCGGAGGTCGCGGCGGCGACCAGCTCGCGGAGGCTGTCGGGCTCGTGCGCGATGTCGGCGTCGGTGAGGAGGAGGTACTCGGGCTCCGCAGGACGCGCGGTGCGGGCGTGCGCGATGCCGTGGCGCAGTGCCCAGAGCTTGCCCGTCCAGCCGGGGGCGGGATCGCCGGGGGAGACGACGGTGAGCGGCAGCCCGGGCTGCTCGCGCGCCAGCCCGAGCGCGAGGGCGGCCGTGCCGTCGGTACTGCCGTCGTCCACGAGCACCACCTCGGCCTCGCCGGGATAGTCCTGGGCGATCAGCGACGGCAGGCTGCGGGGGAGTACCTCGGCCTCGTCCCGCGCGGGCACGATGATCGCCACGGACGGCCAGCGGGCGGGGGCGGTGCGGGGTTCCGGGAGCCGGACGTCGGTGCGCCAGAACATGCCCTGGGCGAGCGTGAGCCAGAGCCAGGCGGCGAGGGAGGCGAAGGCCGCGCAGGCGGCGGTGAGGAGGCCCATGTCGGCAGTGTGCCGGGCCGGGCGGGGAGTGTCGTGGACCCGGACGCGGCGGCGTCGTGGCGCCGGAAACCGGGTCGTGCGCGAGCACTTGGTCTGCCGGTCTGTTGCTGGTCTGCGGGGTCTGCCGGGTCTGCCGGGTCTGCGGGGTCTGCCGGGTCTGCCGGGTCTGCCGGGTCTGCGGATCTGTCACCCTGGCCGGATGGAAACGGACCCTGTGGAGCAGGCGCGACGGCTCGCCGGTGAGCTCTTCCCGGACGCGCTCGCCGTGATCCTCGCCGGATCGACGGCGGCCGGACGCGCCACCGCCGGCAGCGACCTGGACATCGCCGTGCTGGTGCCGGACGGCTGCGAGACGTACCGGGAGACGATCCGGTACGAGGGGCGGCTGGTGGAGCTCTTCGTCCACACCCGTGCCGGACTCGCCGAGCTCTTCGCGGCGGACATCGCCACGCGGCGCGCGGTGATGCAGAACATGTACGCGGCCGGGCGCGTCCTCGTCGACGTGGACGGCGAGGCGGGGCGGGCCCGTGCGCTGGCCGCGGCCGACCTCCGGGAGGGGCCGCCGGCGCTGGATCCGGAGACGGTCGAGAGCAAGAGGTACGCGCTGACGGACGCGTTGGACGACCTCGCGGACGCGGGTGACCCGGTGGAGCGGCTCGCTGTGGCGGCGGTCGTACTCGACGCCGCCGCCGAACTGCTCCTGGACCACCACCAGGCCTGGGCAGGGGGCGGCAAGTGGCTGCCGAGACGGCTGCGGGCGGCGGACGCGCGGCGCGGGGGTGCGCTGGTGGAGGCGCACCTCCACCTGTGCGGGTCCGGCGACCCGGCGGCGTTGCTCGCGGCGGCGGGGGAGATCCTCGACCTGGTGGGCGGCCCCTTGCGCGAGGGCTACCGCCGCACCTGGCAGAGCCGGTTCGCTGCCGCTGAGCCCGACCGGCCCTGACCCCGGTCCCCTGCGGGACCGTCTGCCTGCGGGTACGCGGGCGGGACGCCGCCCCGTCTCCCGGCGGTTCCCTGACGGGCGGCCACCGACCGGGGGGTACGCGGGACGGGCCGGTCTCGGAGCTGCTGAGGCCCGGCGGGGGTGTTGGTCCGTGTGGCGCGGCCGTGCCGGCGGGGGCCCTGCGCCGCCGAGCCCGGCGGGTCCCGGCGGGGAGGTGCTGCGGTGCCTGCGGCCCGGTCGTCGGGTCTGGGGCTGCTGACGTCTGGCGGGGGCGTTGGTCCGTGTGGCGCGGGCGTGCCTCGGGGCCTCGTGCCGTCGAGCCCGGCGGGGCCGGGGAGAGGTGTTCCGGTGCCGCGGCCCGGGGCGTCGGGTCTGGGGCGGCTGAGGTTCGGCAGGGGCGTTGTCCGGTGTGGTGCGGCACTGCCTCGGGGTCCGGTACCGCCGAGCCCCGCGGGGGGCCCGGCCCCGCAGGGATTAAGGTGGCGGGGTGAAGATCGCCCTCATGGACTCCGGAATCGGCCTTCTCGCGGCGGCCGCGGCGGTGCGGCGGCTGCGGCCGGACGCGGATCTCGTGCTGTCCTCCGACCCCGACGGGATGCCCTGGGGGCCGCGTACCCCGGCCGACCTCACCGGGCGGGCGCTCGCTGTCGCCCGGGCCGCCGCCGCGCACCGCCCGGACGCGCTGATCGTGGCCTGCAACACCGCCACCGTGCACGCCCTCGACGCCGTGCGGGCCGAGCTCGAGCCCGGCATCCCGGTGATCGGCACCGTTCCCGCGATCAAGCCCGCCGCGGCGGCCGGCGGCCGCGTGGCGATCTGGGCCACTCCCGCCACCACCGGCAGCCCCTACCAGCGCGGGCTGATCCGCGACTTCGCCGCCGGCGCCCGGGTCACCGAGGTGCCGTGCCCCGGTCTCGCCGACGCCGTCGAGGCGGCGGACGACGACGCCGTGGCGGCCGCCGTCGCCGTGGCCGCCTCGCTGACCCCGTCCGACGTCACCGACGTGGTGCTCGGCTGCACGCACTACGAGCTGGTCGAGGCCCCGATCCGGACCGCCCTCGACGGGCGGACGCGGGGAGCCGGGTACGTCTTCCACGGCTCCGCCGAGCCCGTCGCCGTGCAGGCGCTGCGCCGTCTCGGCGTCGGGCCGGAGCCCGGGCTGCCCCGTACCGGCGGACTGACCGTCCTGCGCAGCGGGCGCGAGGGGAACCTTCCCGCTGCCGCGCTCGCCTACGCGGAAGGGCAGTTGCTCGTCGGCCACGGCGCGCCCGTCGCCTGATCCACTCCGTCCGCGAGACGGAGCGTCTTGCGTTGCACCGATAAGTGGTTTACCTTTGCCGGCATGACGAGACGGAACGGTTCGTCTCGCCGGGATAGTCGCCGTCAACGGAAGGAATCGCCCTTGCGCGCTCCACTCGCCTCCACCCAGATCGTCCTGTCCGAGGTCACCAAGAGCTACGGCGCCCACGTCGTCCTGGACCGCGTCGGCGTCACGGTCCGGCCCGGCGAGCGGGTCGGGGTCGTCGGCGACAACGGCTCCGGCAAGTCCACCCTGCTCCGGCTCCTCGCCGGACGGGAGCGGCCCGACCACGGGGAGGTCACCGTCACCGCGCCCGGCGGCCTCGGCCACCTCGCGCAGACCCTCGACCTGCCGCCCTCCGCCCGCGTCGGCGACGCCGTCGACCTCGCGCTCGCCGACCTGCGTGCGCTGGAGCGGCGGATCCGGGCCGCGGAGGCGGCCCTGCACGCGGCCGGCCCCGAGGAACTCGCCTCGTACGCGGCGCTCCTCGATGCCCATGAGGCGCGCGGCGGCCGAGACGCCGAGCGGCGCGTCGCGACCACCCTGCGCCGCCTCGGCGAACGCACCGGCCTCGACCCGGACCGCCGGCTCGGCACCCTGTCGGGCGGTCAGCGGTCCCGCCTCGCGCTCGCCGCCGCCCTCGCCTCCGAGCCGGAGCTCCTGCTGCTCGACGAGCCGACCAACGACCTCGACGACGAGGCGGTCGGCTGGCTGGAGGAGCACCTGCGCGGCCACCGCGGAACCGTCATCGCGGTGACGCACGACCGGCTCTTCCTCGACCGCGTCACGACGACCCTCCTGGAGGTGGACCCCGGCAGCCGTACGGTCCGCCGCTACGGCGACGGGTACGAGGGGTTCCTGACCGCCCGCGCCGCCGAGAGTGCCCGGCGGCAGCGGGAGCACGAGGAGTGGCGCGAGGAGGTCCGGAGCGCCGAGAAGCTCGCCGACACCAACATCGGGCGCTTCGCCGCCATCCCGCGCAAGCTGCCCCGCGGCTTCAGCGGGGCCGGGGCGTTCCGCGCGCGGTCGCGGGGCCACGGCGCCGCGAGCCGGATCCGGGCCGCCCGCGAGCGACTGGCCCGGCTCACCGAGAACCCGGTCCCGCCGCCTCCGCGGCCGCTCGCGTTCACCGGCCGGTTCACCGGGGGAGCTGCCGGGGCGGTGGAGCTGGCCGGGGCGGCGGTGCGGGGGAGGCTCGGGCCGGTGTCGCTGAAGCTGGTCCCGGGGGAGCGGCTCCTGGTCACCGGGCCCAACGGGGCCGGCAAGTCGACCCTGTTGCACCTGCTGGCAGGTGAACTGGAGCCCGCACAGGGCCTCGTACGGACTCCCCCGCGGGTGGGCCTGCTCCGGCAGGACGACCCGTGGGCGGGTGAACTCCGCTCGGTGGTGCAGCTGTTCGGGCAGGACCGCGCCGATCAGGTCGCCGCGTACGGGCTGCTCGCGCCCGAGGACCTCGGCAGGCCGCTGCGCGCGCTCTCGTCCGGGCAGCGCCGCAAGGCCGAGCTGGCCGGGCTGGTGGCGCGCCCGCTGGATCTGCTGCTGCTCGACGAGCCGACGAACCACCTCGCCCCGGCGGTGGTGGAGGAACTGGAGGCGGCGCTGGCCCATTTCGCCGGGACGCTGGTCGTGGTGACGCACGACCGGCGGCTGCGTGCGGCCTTCGCGGGCCGGCGCCTGGAACTGCTGCGCGAACCGGCCCCCCCGAGCCGGTGAGCCCGCCTGCCCGCCTGCCCGCCTGCCCGCCTGCCCGCGGGTCCACGGGGTGCGCCGTTCCGGTCCCCGTACCCCGGTCCCTGGACGGCCCCTGCCGGTGCCTCGGCCGCCGGCCGGGCCGTCCTCGTCAGGGGCGCCGCCCACGCCGTGACGCCCGACCGCGGTCAGGGCGCCTGCCCCGTCCTGGCCGACGCGGGGGCCCTCACCCACGGCCGGGCCGGGCTGTCGGGGGGCGCTGCGCGACGCGCTCACGGGCCCGCTGCCGGGCTGACCGGCTGACCCCCTATCGGGACTGTCCGAGCCGTCGCTCCAGCTCCTCCTGGGACACCTCCTCCACGTGGGTCAGGAACACCCACAGGTGCCCGGACGGGTCCCGCAGGATCGCGGTCCGGTCGCCGTGGAACTGGTCGGCCGGCTCCTGCACCAGCTCCGCGCCCGCCGCCACGGCGGTCCGGGCGAGCGCGTCCACGTCCGGTACGAACACGTGGAGCGCGACCGAGGTCCCGCCCAGCTCCGAAGGCGCGGAGAACGGCCCCTCGGAGGTGTCGCCGAGCATCAGCACCGCCCCGCCGATCCGGATCTCGGCGTGCAGCACCCCGCCCTCGGGGCCGCCGAGCCGGAACTCCTCGACGGCGCCGAAGGCCCGGACGTAGAAGTCGATCGCCGCGGCGGCGTCGGCCACCATGATGTGCGGCACCACCGCCGTGCGGTAGCGCGCGGGAACGGTGTTCTGAACTGCCTGGTGAGTGGTCATGCGAGGACCGTAGGACCTCAAGTTTGATTGAGGTCAAGCACGGGAAGGCGCGCGGTGCGGCCCGTGTGGGCGAGAGGCGGTGGCGCCGGTGCGGAACGTGAGTACGCTGCACAACATGACGGTCCACACCCCGGGTCCGCGATGGACGGGCCGGGCCTCCAACCGCGTGCAGTGGCTGCTGGCGGCAGCCGGTGCGGCCTGTCTGGCGCTCGGCGCGGAACTGGCCGTCGACAACACCTGGGCCTCCGGCTACGTGCCCCTCCTCATGTCCGTGATCGGCTGCCTCGCCGCGGGGCTGCTGATCCTCTTCGGGACGCTCGCCTTCGTGCACGTCGCCGTCAGCGTCGACGCCGAGGTCTTCGAGGTGCGCTGCGGCCACATGGGGCTGCCGCGCCGAAGGATCCCGCTCAGCGACGTGGCCTCGGCGGAGTTCGTCCCCCGGATCACCCCGCAGCAGTGGGGCGGCTGGGGCTACCGCTGGCGCCCAGAGAAGGGCACCGCGGTCATCGTCCGGCGCGGTGAGGGCCTGGAACTGAGGCTCGGCGACGGGAAGCTGTTCACGGTCACCGTCGACGACGCCGAGAACGCCGTCCGGGTCATCCGCACCCACCTGCGGGCCCTCGCCCGATAGGTCCTTACCTGCGCTTTGTCCGAGGGGACGTACACTCCGCCAGATGAGCAGCAGTGTCACCCGCACGGCCGGGAACGAGCCCGTGAAGCCCGCCGACCCGGCCGGGACCGCCACCACCGGGGCCACCACCCCCGTGGCCCGGGACGGAGTCCTCTCCCGGATGGGGCCGCGCGCGGCCCTGTGGCTGGTGCGGGCCCCGCTCGCGGTGCTCGCCGGAGTGCTGCTCTACCTCAGCTTCCCGCCCCGCCCCCTGTGGTGGCTGGCCCCCTTCGCCCTCGCGCTGCTCGCCGGCTGCCTGCACGGCCGGCGCGCCCGGGCCGGCTTCGGCCTCGGGTTCCTCGCCGGGCTCGGCTTCATGCTGCCGCTCCTCGTGTGGACCGGCTCGGAGGTCGGTCCGGTGCCCTGGCTGGCGCTCGCCGCCGTCGAAGCCCTCTTCATCGGCCTCACCGGCCTCGGCATCGCCCTCGTCGGCCGGCTCCCCGCCTGGCCGGTCTTCGCCGCGGCCGTCTGGGTGGCCGGGGAGGCCCTGCGCGCCCGGGTCCCCTTCGGCGGTTTCCCCTGGGGCAAGCTCGCCTTCGGCCAGGCCGACGGGGTCTTCACCCCGCTGGCCGCCCTCGGCGGCACCCCGCTGCTCTCCTTCGCCGTCGCCCTCTGCGGATTCGGCCTGTACGCGGCCCTGCGCGCGGCCCGCGAGCACCCCGGCCGCGCCACCGCCGCCGTCGCGGCGCTCAGCGTCGCCGCCCCCATCGGCGCCGGGCTCGCCGCCCGCCCGCTGGTCTCCGACGCGGCCGAGGACGGCAAGGCCGTCGCCGCCGTCATCCAGGGCAACGTCCCGCGTCTGGGCCTCGACTTCAACGCCCAGCGCCGCCAGGTCCTCGACAACCACGTCAACCGCACCGTCCAGCTCGCCGAGGACGTGGCGGCCGGGCGGGTGCCCAAGCCCGACTTCGTCGTCTGGCCGGAGAACTCCTCCGACCTCGACCCCTACTCCCAGCCCGACGCCTACGCCGCCATCGAACGGGCGGTCAAGGCCATCGGCGTGCCCGTCGCCATCGGCGCCGTCGTGGCCCCGGAGACCGGGCCGCTGCGCAACACGATGATCCTCTGGGACCCGGTCAAGGGCCCCACGGACACCTACGACAAGCGCAAGATCCAGCCCTTCGGCGAGCGCATCCCGATGCGCTCCTTCGTCCGGCTCTTCAGCTCGGACGTGGACCGGGTGCGCCGCGACTTCGGCCCCGGCAAGGACCCCGGCGTCTTCGACATGGCCGGCAGCGGCGTCGGCATGGTCACCTGCTTCGAGGCCGCCTTCGACGACGCGGTCCGCTCCACCGTCCGCGACGGCGCCCAGGTGATCGCCGTCCCCAGCAACAACGCCACCTTCGGCCGCACCCAGATGACCTACCAGCAGCTCGCCATGGACCGGATCCGCGCGGTCGAGCACAGCCGTACCGTCCTGGTCCCGGTCACCAGCGGGGTCAGCGCTGTCATCCGCCCCGACGGGAAGATCGTGGAGCAGACCAGGATGTTCACCGCCGACGCGCTCGTGGCCGAGATCCCCCTGCGCTCCACCGAGACCCCCGCCACCCGCCTGGGGCCACTCGCCGAGTACGCCCTCCTGCTGATCGCCGCGGGCGGTCTCGGCCTGGTCCTGACCCGGCGCGTCCGCGCACGACGCGCCGCCTGACGCGGGAGCCACGCCCCCGGCCTCGTAGGGTCGGGGGATGACCACACCCGACTTCATCCGCGAGATCCGCGCCACAGCCGGCCACCAGTTGTTGCTGCTGCCCGCCGTCACGGCGATCGTCTTCGACGACCGGGGCCGGGTCCTGCTGGGCCGGCGCTCCGACAACGGGCGGTGGTCCGTGGTCGGCGGCATCTGCGAGCCCGGTGAGCAGCCGGCCGAGACCGCCGTGCGCGAGGTCCAGGAGGAGACGGCGGTGCACTGCGTTCCCGAGCGCGTGGTCCTCGTCCAGATGCAGGCTCCGATCACCTACCCCAACGGCGACGTCTGCCAGTTCCAGGACATCACCTTCCGCTGCCGTGCGACCGGCGGCGAGGCGCGGGCCAACGACCACGAGTCCCTGGACGTGGCCTGGTTCGCGGTGGACGAGCTGCCGCCCATGGAGAAGTTCTCGCTGTTCCGGATCGAGCAGGCCCTGCGCGACGAGCCCACGTGGTTCGAGCCCTTCGAGATGCCCGCCGAGATGCCCGCCGAGATGCCCACCGAGGTGCCCGCCGGGGAAGCGGAGGGGATCCTTCAGTCGCACGCGGAGTGAGGGATCCGTCACCCCGCCCGGTCCCGTGAGCCCCCTGTGAGCGCGCTAGAGTTCCGCAGATCCGAACGAGATTCGGACAACCATACGTGTCAGGGGGCGTTCCAGGGATGAGTGTGCGCAGTTCGGCCGCGAAGCCGGAGCCGATACCGGGCGGCGGACGTCTGGCGGCCCTGGACGGCGTCCGGGTGCTCGCCGCACTGTCCGTGCTCTTCTACCACTACGTGGTCCTCGCGAGCGCCTGGGGCCGGCCGACCGAAGGCGTCTTCCCGGTCGCCCGCCCCTTCGCCGTGTACGGCTGGCTCGGCGTCGAGATCTTCTTCCTGGTCAGCGGTTTCGTCATCTGCATGAGTGCCTGGGGCCGCACCCTGGGCGAGTTCGCGGTCTCCCGGGTGTCCCGGCTCTTCCCCGCCTACTGGGCGGCGGTGGCCTTCACCGCGCTCGTGCTCCTCGCCTGGCCCGAGGTGAGGAGGATCGAGCGGTTCACGGACATCCTGGTGAACCTGTCGATGGTGCAGGGCGGCCTCGGGGTCCCGCACATCGACGACGCGTACTGGACCCTCTTCGTCGAGCTCAAGTTCTACGTGCTCTTCGCGGTCGTCGTCATGAGCGGTCTGACCTACCGCAACTGCGTGCTGTTCTGCGGCGTCTGGACCCTGGCCGGCGTCGTGGCCCCCACGGCCGACAGCGGTCTCCTGTCCTTCTTCGCCGTCCCGACCGCCTCCCCCTACTTCATCGCCGGGATCGCCTTCTACCTGATGCGGCGCTTCCGGCCGAACGCCGTGCTGTGGGCCGTCGTCCTCGCCCAGTTCCTCGTGGCCCAGCACCACGTGCGCGCCCGCATGATCTCCAGCCTCGGCCGGGACGCCACCGACCACATCAGGGACTGGCCCGCGCACCTGATCATCCTGCTCGGCTTCCTCGTGATGGCGGGCATCGCGCTCGGCGCCTTCGACCGCGTCCGCTGGCGCTGGCTCCCGCACGCGGGGGCGCTCACCTACCCGCTGTACCTGATCCACATGATGGCGGGGCTGACGCTCATCCATCACTTCCGTGACCGGGTGTCCCCGGTACCCCTCGCCCTCGGCGTGACCGCCGTCATGCTGGCGATCGCCTGGGTCATCCACCGGTTCGTGGAACGTCCGCTGGGACGCGCGCTGCGCAACAGCCTGCGCCGCGGAATGCAGGACATCCGCTCCGGCACCCCGGCGCCGCCCCGGTCCTCGGTCGACCGTCTTCCCGCGCAGCCCTCCGCCCCCGAGGCCGAACGCATCCCCGCCGCGCGCTAGGGGGTGTTGCGAAAGGGGCCCCGCGGCTCCGCCAGTGCGCGTCCCATCCGGGCCAGCGCCTCGCGCAGGATGGCCGGGGAGGTGGCGAAGTTGAGGCGTACGCATCCCGCCCCGCCCGTGCCGAAGACGTGCCCGGAGCTCAGGGCCACGCGGGCCCGGTCCAGGAACAGCCTGGCCGGCCCCGCGATGTCGGCGACCACACCGGGGCCGTCGCACGGCTCGTCGTCGTGCAGGCCCAGCCCCGTGCAGTCCAGCCAGGCCAGGTACGTGCCCTCGGGCGGGACGTGGCCGATGCCCGGCAGGTGCTCCTCGACCAGCGCGCCCAGCAGGCCGCGGTTCGCGTCCAGCCCCGTCAGCAGGTCGTCAAGCCACTCCCCGCCGTCCCGGAACGCCGCCGTGTGCGCCAGGACCCCCACATGGCTCGGGCCGTGACCGACCTCCTCCGGCATCCGGCGGAGGTCGCCCGCCGACTCCGGGCCCGCGATGGCCACGGCGGCCTTGAGGCCGGCCAGGTTCCAGGCCTTGGACGCGGACATCAGGGAGAAGCCGTCCTCGGCGCCGGGGACGTCGAGGAACGGCGTGAACCGGGCTCCGGACAGCACCAGCGGGGCGTGGATCTCGTCCGCGACCACCCGCACGCCGTGGCGGCGGGCCAGCGCGGCGACCGTTTCCAGCTCCTGGCGCGTGTGGACCACACCGGTCGGGTTGTGCGGGTTGCTCAGCAGGAACGCCGCCCGGCGTCCCCCGCTGCGGGCGCGGACGAACGCGTCCTCCAGGGCGCCGGGATCGATCCGCAGATCCGGGCCCAGGGGCGCCTCGACCACCTCGCGTCCGTCGTGCGAGACGAAGGCGTAGAAGGGCGGGTACACGGGGGAGCAGACCACGACCGCGTCCCCCCGCCCGGTGATCAGCCGCAGCACCTCGACGATGCCCAGCATGACGTCGGGGGTGATCGCGGTGTCCTCGATCCGGATGCCGTCCCAGCGCCAGCGCTCCGCGGCGAAGGCCGCCAGGGCCTCGGCGTACGCGGTGCCCTGCGGATATCCGGTGTCGCCCAGGTCGATCGCCCGGTGCACGGCCTCGGCCACGGGCGGCGCGAGGGGTACGTCCATCTCGGCCACCCACAGCGGGAGGACGTCCGCGGGATGGGTGCGCCACTTCATGCTGGTGCGCCGGCGCAGCTGCTCCAGGGAGAGCCGGACCAGCGGATCGGTCCGGCCGTCGTCCGCGGACGGGGAAGGCCTCGGGTTCCTCGGCGCGCTCATGACCACAGACTGCCCGCTGCCGCGGCCCGCGCAACCGTGCGCCGTCAGTCCGTGTCGGCCGCCTCCCGGTACAGCTCGACGGCCTGGTCGCCCATCACCGCGCTGTAGGAGATCTCCGGCACGCTTCCGCCGCCCTCGTACCCGCCGAGCACCCCGGCCAGCGCGCCGTCCACCAGCCACGGGCTGCCGCTGGTGCCGCCGGTGAGGTCCGGGCAGCCGATCCGGCGCTGGGTCCCGGACAGCAGCGCGGTGGTGTTCGCGCACCGTAGCGGGGCCTCCAGGGTGCGGGGGTAGCCGATCACCGTCACCGTGGCGTCGTCGGGCTGCTCCGCGGCGACCGGGAAGCCGCCCACCAGGTCCTCGACGGACCCGCCCCGCCCCCCGTCGACGGGGACGACCGTCGCGAACGCGATGTCCGCGTCCGGGTCCTGGCCCTCCTTCCAGCCGTCGGCGACGTACACGCCGGTGATCCGCCACAACCCGTACGGGGCCCTGCCGTCCCGGTAGCCCGGGGCGAAGAAGGTGGAGTCCGGTTCCCCCACGCAGTGCGCGGCGGTGGCGATCACGTCGTGGCCGTCGCTGCGCA
The DNA here is from genome assembly GCF_055585365.1 of Streptomyces sp. NPDC053432. Classification (NCBI taxonomy): domain Bacteria; kingdom Bacillati; phylum Actinomycetota; class Actinomycetes; order Kitasatosporales; family Streptomycetaceae; genus Streptomyces; species Streptomyces sp. NPDC053432. The sequence goes on along the minus strand of NZ_JBVJKF010000002.1, from coordinate 503,474 downwards.
CCACGGCCGCGGTGCAGAAGTGCCCGCCGTCGAGTCCGCCCGTGAACAGGGCGCCCACCCGGTCCGCCGTCGCGTCGGGCAGGGCCTCGGCGGTGACGCCGAGCGGTGCGCCGGCCACCGCGTCGGGGACGTCCACGCCGACGAGCGCGGCCATGGCGGCCAGGGCCGGCAGGATCCGGGACGCCCGCCGCGCACGGGTGCGCCGGGCCGGTCGGTGGAGCGTTCGGTGGATCATGCCCCCACCCTGCCTGCCGAACCCTTGTCCGGAGCCCGGTATTCCGTATGAATACGCTGTGAATCCCGTGGAGCCGCGGTGAAATCCGGACCGTAGGAAACACCAGGCAGCGGTTCAGGCGCGGCGCTCGTACACCGTCACCCGGCGGCCCCGCAGCTGGCGGTCCTCCACCACGGTGAAGGACTCCCGCAGGACGGCGGCCTTCGCCCTGTCCCGCTCCGCCGACGGAGCCTTCGCCACCTGCGCCGAGTCCGTCACCAGGAGGACCCGCCGCCGGGCGAGCACCGCCGCCCGGATCCGCGCCGGGTCGGCCTCCTCGCCCTTCAGGGTGGCCGAGGCCACCGGGGTCCTCGCGAGGGCGATGTCGTCCAGGCCCGTGAAGGCGGCGGGGGAGACCAGCGCCGTGTCGCGCCGCGCCGCCGGGACGAAGAGCACCGCATCCCCGTCCCGCTTCAGCCGGGCCACCTCACCGGCCACCGCCAGCACGTCGTCCACCCGGCTGGCCGGGGCCCGCTTGCCCAGCTCCACCGGCAGCAGGGCCAGCACCGAGACGCCGACCACCCCCGGTACCAGCAGGGCCGACGCCCTCGGGAAGCGGGGCGCGCAGGCCCGTACCGCAGCGCCCAGGGCGGCGCCGATCAGCAGGGCCAGGCCCAGCATGCTGAAGAGCACGTACCGGTCCAGGAACAGCGGCTGGACCAGCGACAGCCCGGCCAGGCCGAGCTGCGGCACCGCCAGCAGCGGCAGCCCGACCGCGGCCGCCGACAGCCGGGACCGGTCCGGGCGGTCCGACCACGCCCCGAGGGCGCCGATCGCCAGCAGGATCCCCGGGCCGATCATCATGTGCCAGGTCAGCGGCGGTATCCAGGACACCTGGTCGGACTGGCTCCGGCTGAAAAGGATCAGCGGCAGCGCCCCCGCCACCGCCCCCGCGCCGTACGCCGTCCAGCGCAGCCACGTACCGCGCCCGGCCCGCACCCACCACAGCGTCGCCGCGTGGGCGGGCAGCACCAGCAGGGACAGCCAGTTCAGCAGCGCGCACACCAGCACGGCGGTCCCGTACGCCGCCCAGCGCGGCCACACCCGCCGCCCGGGGCCGCTCCCCAGGAGCGACACCAGCAGCAGCGTCGAGACCGCGGCCCCCGCCGCGACCAGCGCGTACGGCCTGCCCTCCTGGAGGTAGAACTGGACCGCGGGCAGCAGCCCGAGGGCGAGTCCGCCGCCCAGGCCCGCCCAGAAGCCGGCCAGCCGCCGCCCGATCAGCGCCACGCAGGACGCGGCGGCCGCGACGGCCAGCACCGAGGGCAGCCGCAGCGTGGCCGTGCTCGCGCCGAAGACCTCGAACAGGGCGTGCATGAGGAAGTAGTACAGCCCGTGCACGGCGTCCACGGTGCCGAGCATGTCCGCGATCCGGCCCGCCGGGCGCCCGGCGACCTGCCAGGTCGCCGCCTCGTCCCGCCACACGCTGTCCTGCCGGGAGAGCCCCCACAGACCGAACGCCAGGGTCCAGAGGAACGGGATGAGCCATATGAGGCGCCCGCGTCGGGCCGCGGGTATGTGGCAAAGCATGAAGGCGCTGGAATCCTCGGTCTGGCGTTCGGGCGGAAAGCACCAGTCTATGGACGACACGGACGGTTTCCGGACCGCCTGTTGTGCACGGAGGTGCGTGATCGCGCGGCCCCGCGGCCCCTAGCCTCGCCGCAGGAGCACGAACGAGGGGCGGTACCCGGTGAACTGGCTCATCCACGACTACCGCGAGAGCGATCTCGCAGCGGTGGTCCACCTGATCGACACCACGGCGGAACTCGGCCAGGAATCCGTCTTCTCGCTCGCCGAGTGCATCAGCGCCCTCACCGACCGGCAGCCCTGCGTGGTCGCCGTCCACCAGGGCGTCCCGATCGGCGCGGCCCTCGCCTGCGTCACCGGTGAGCGGGCCTGGGTCATGCGCATCGCGATCGCCTCCGGGTGGCGCGGCCGGGGCCTGGCCAGCGCCCTGCTCGTGGAGCTGGAACGGCGCCTGATCGCCGCCCGCGTGGGCCGCATCGCCTACGTGCTGCCGGAGGAGGACCTCCTCGGCGAGGGCCTGCTGAACGCCGGATACACCCGGCAGCCCGCGGTCGCCTACTTCGAGAAGACCGAGCCGCTGCACGGACCGGCGGCGGGCCTCCTCGACGACCTCGGCGGCCGCTTCCTCCCCAACGACCTGTGGGCCAAGGTCGCCGGGATGGAGACGGAGAAGGACCTCATCGAGCGGCGCGTGGTGCTGCCGCTGGCCGAGCCCGAGCGGGCCGCCGCCCACGGCGTCCGGCCGCCGCGCGCCATCACCCTCTTCGGCCCGCCCGGCACCGGCAAGACCACCTTCGCCCGCGCCATCGCCTCCCGGCTCGGCTGGCCCTTCGTGGAACTGCTGCCCTCCCGGCTCGCCGACGGCGGCAACCTGGCAACCGCACTGCGCGACGCCTTCGCCCGGATCTCCGAACTGGAGCGGGTCCTCGTCTTCATCGACGAGGTCGAGGAGATCGCCCCCGTGCGCAGCGAGCCCGCCCAGCCCGGCGGGACGCACGGCGTCACCAACGAACTGCTCAAGCTGATACCCGGCTTCCGGGAGGGCGACGAGCGGCTGCTGGTGTGCGCCACCAACTCCATCCGCTCCCTCGACCCGGCCTTCCTGCGGCCGGGCCGCTTCGACTACCTGATCCCGATCGGCACCCCGGACGCCGGGGCCCGCGCCGCCATCTGGTCGCGGTACACGGCCGGGCGCCCGGACGTCGACGTCACGGCACTGGTCGCGGCGACGGAGCTGTTCACGCCGGCCGACATCGAGCACGCGGCGCGCATCGCCGCCCAGGTGTCCTTCGAGCGGGACCTGGAGGCGGTGGGGGCGCGCGGCGCGGCGGCCTCGCAGCCGGGCGCGACCACGGCGGACTACCTGGCGGCGGTGGCGCAGTGCCGGCCGACGGTGACGCCGGCCATGACGGGCGAGTTCCAGGCCGACATCACGGCGCACGCCCGCTTCTGAACTCCGTCCCCCGGTTGCGGCGGGGGACGGATGCGCAAGTGGCCCGCGGTCGCTCCCCAAAGCGGCCGCGGGCCTCCCGCGCGGACGTGGCGTCCGCGCGGGACGGTCACGGTCCGGTTGGGGTGTTCGCCGGCTGGAACGTGACGCGCATCGATGCCGGAGGGCGTCCTGCACGCCCCCCGTCAACACCTTCGAGTCTTCCAGCGGGCCGGCCCGCGGGCTTCGGCCGGACGGCCACGGCCGGCCCAGGCCGCCTCGGCCGAAAGGCCGACGGGCGCCGCGGTCCTGCGCCGCCCTAGGGCCGGCAGCTGTACGTGAACTCCACGGACGCCGTGCGCCGTTCGGGTGTCAGCAGCTGGAGCTCGGCGCGCGCCGGGTAGCTGCCGCGGCCCTGGAAGGTCCACAGCAGGTGCAGCCGGGCCTCCCGCTGCCCGCTCGGCACCCGCTCCTTCAGCTCCTCGGACTGCGTGCCGTCGCTGCGCACCCAGCGGTAGGTGAGGGTGCCCGGGCGGCCGTCCGTGCCGACGACGGCGACCACGTCGGCCGCCGCGTCGCAGGCCGGGCCCTTGGGGTCGGTGCCCACGGTCAGGCCCCGCACCTGCAGGGCCGGCCCGAACCGCTGCCACCCCAGGTACGCGAGGACGGCGAGCAGCACCACCCCCGCGAGGGCGTACCGCCGCAGGCCCGCGCCCCGGCGGCGCGGCGGCGGCCCGGTGGGCACGGTCACCGGGAACGGCGCGGGCATGGCCGCGGTGATCCCGGGCCCGAAGCGGAGCACGGACCCCTCGACCCGGTCGGGCGCGACCGCGCCGGGCCCTTCCGGGCCGGTGAACCAGTGGCTGCCGAGGACGGTGGCGCTGTATTCCTCGTCGCCGCTGCCCGAACCGTCACTGGTGAGCTTCCGGGTGACGTCGTTCATGCGGGAACGCACCTCCGCTTGGCCTGGATGCTGTGCGTGGCCGGACCGGATCCGGCCGCCGGCGTGGTGGTGACCCGGACGCCCCAGTAGCAGCCGGCGCCGGTGAAGGTGTGCGTCATCGACGGCTGCGCCGATCCGACGGCGTACTGGTACGCGCTGGTGCCGTCGGGCGTGGCGAACGGGTTGGCGGCGTCCCCGGTGAACCACTCGAAGGTGACCTTCACGTTGCCGGTGCCCGAGGCCTTCAGGAGGACCGAGGCCTGGCCCTGGTTCAACGCCGTCTGCGCGAGCGTCACCCGTGCCGCGTACACGTCGACGGCCGGGGTCGGTGGCGCCGTCGTGGGCTTGGGCGCCGTCGGTTTCGGCGTGGGGCTCGGCCCGGGGTCCGGGCTGTACGAAGCCGAGGGTGACGCGGACGGCGACGCGCTCGGCGAGGCGGACGGACTCGCCGACGCCGACGGCGTGGGGGAAGCGGACGCGGATGCGGACGTGGAAGGGGAAGGGGCCGGCGTCGGCGAGCCCGGTCCGGACGGGGCCGCGCTCGTCGTGGCGAACGCGCTCAGCGCCGAGGCCCCGCCCGGGGACGCCCCGAGCGCCTCCGTCGTCAGGACCAGCGCCGCTCCCAGCACCAGCGCCACCCCGGCCGCCAGCAGCCCGCGCCGGCCCGGGGCCCAGCGGGAGGCGCTGGGCAGCGTGGTCGTCGCCACCGCCGTCGTACCCGCCGCGGACGCACCCGCCGAGGGGAACAGCAGCGGGAGGAGCGCGGCCAGTGCCGCCAGCTTGCGCTGCCCGCGCTCCTCCCACTCGGGTCCGTACGCGGCGAGCGCCACGTCCTCCAGCTCCGCGACGAAGGCCTCGGCGTTCTCCGGCCGCTGCTCGGGCCGCTTGGCCAGACCGCGCCGGATCAGCGGCCGTACCGGCTCGGGGGCCTCGGTCTCGGGGACCGGCGCCTCGATGTGCTGGACGGCGAGCTCCGCGAAGTTGTTCCCGTCGTAGGGCTTGCGGCCGGTCAGGCACTCGAAGAAGGTCGCCGTCGCCGCGTACACGTCGGCGGCGGGGGAGGCGGGCCGGCCCTGCCACTGCTCGGGGGCCATGTAGGCGGGGGTGCCGGCCACCCCGGGCGTCGCGCCCCGGTCGGCCGCGATGCCGAAGTCGACCAGCTTCGAGGAGCCGTCCGCCGCGACCAGCACGTTCTCCGGCTTGTAGTCCCGGTGGACGACACCCGCCCGGTGCGCCGCCGCCAGCCCGAGCAGAGAGCCCTTCAGGACGACCAGCGCGGCCTCCGCGTCGGTCTGCCCCGACTGCTTCAGCAGGGCGCGCAGCGAGATCCCGTCGACCAGTTCCATCACGATGGCGGCGCCGCCGGGCGCCGTCGCGTACTCGACGTACTCGTACATCCGAACCACGTGCGGGGAGCGCAGGGCCCCGAGCAGGCGCGCCTCGGCCCGGAACTCCCCGACGAAGGCGGGGTCCTCGCGCAGCCGGTCGCTGAGGTACTTCACCGCGACGGGCGTGCCCGTGCCGTCGTGGACGGCGAGCACCACACGGCCGCTTCCGCCCGAACCCAGCTCCCGGACCTCCGAGTAACCGGGGACCGTCCACGTGTCCGTCATCGCCTGAGCCCCCCGCATCCCGGGTCGTCGAGGTGGGCGGTCGGACGACCGGCCACCCCCCAGGACACTTTTCCGCCACGGCCGGTTCCCAACCGGGCCGGGCGTCTCACGCGGCGGCCGACACCGCGCCGATCATGGCGTGCAGACGGTCCGCCGCCGCGCGTCCGAAGGCCGGGTCGTTGATGTGCGTGTCGTAGTCGTGGAGCCGGGCGGCGCTGCCCCGCAAGCCGTCGCGCAGCGCCGAGAACAGGGCCCGGTCCGCGGCCGGGTCGTGGTAGGGACCGCCGGGTGCGCCGAGCGTGGACAGCCCCCGGAGCGGGACGCACACCGCCGTGGGGCCGGTGGCCGTACGGAGTTTCGCGGCGACCCGGCGGCCGAGTTCCGCACATTCCGCCTCGGTCGTGCGGATCACGGTGATGGACGGGTTGTGCACCCGGACCCTGCGGTACCGGACCCGTTCGGGCAGGGTCTCCACCGGCCCGAACTTGACCATGTCCAGCGCACCCAGGCTCACCACCTGCGGGATCCCGGCCCGTCCGGCCGCGCTCAGCCGGTCGGGACCCGCGGTGAGGATGCCCCCGCACAGGTCGTCCGCGAGCTCGCTGAGCGTCAGGTCGAGGACGCCCGCGAAGACGCCCTGCCCGGCCAGGGTCTCCAGGGTGCGGCCGCCGGTGCCGCTGACGTGGAAGACCAGCACCTCGTAGCCGAGCTCCGTCAGCCGCTCCCGGGCCGCGTCCACGCCGGGCGTGGTCACACCCGCCATGCTCGCCGCGACCAGCGGCCGTGACCCCGACCCCAGCCGGGCCGGGCGGTGCAGCTCCAGCGAGGCGCGGGCGAAGCCCTTGGCCATCCCGGCGGCGGCCTCGGCCGCGTTGGCGAGGACCGGGGCGGAGATGCTGTTGATCCCCGCGATGTCCACCACGCTGTACATCATCGTGATGTCCGAGGATCCGACGTACGGGGACACGTCCCCGGACGCCATGGACGAGACCATCAGTTTCGGTACGCCGAGCGGCAGCGCGCGCATCGCCCGGGTGGCGATGGACGTGCCGCCGCTGCCGCCGATCGCGAGCACCGCGTGCAGCCGGCCCTCGGCGTGCAGGCGCAGCAGGGTCGCTTCCGCGCCCCGGGCCATCGTGGTGACGGCCGCACCCCGGTCGGCGGCCGTGCGCAGTTCGGACAGTTCGGCGCCGGCCGCCCGGGCCACCGCTTCTCTGGGCACGTCCGCGGGCACGCGCGGTTCGCCCATGATTCCCGTATCGACCAGTACCACCTCGACGCCGGCGCGCAGCAGCCTCTCGCGCAGCCAGCCGTACTCCACACCCTTGGTGTCCAGGGTCCCCACCAGCACGACGTTCGTCATATGTGCAATGTCCACGCAGGTGGGGTTTGATGGCAAGTAAAGGTCGGGTCAATGTCCCCTCAATCCTCCAGAAGGGCCAACAGGCGCTCCACGAACGGAATCTGAGCGGGGATCAATTTCAGCCGGGCCGCGGCGGGATCGAACCAGGCCACCCGGTCCAGCTCGGGGAACTGCTGGACGGTTCCGGAATGCGGCGGCCACTCCAGGGAGAAGGTGCCCGGCACCATCAGGGCGGGGTCGAGATCCGCCTCCACCGCCCAGATGGTCACCAGTTTCCCGCTGCTGAGGCGTACGTCGCCGAGCGGCAGGTACTCGCCCTCCGGAGGGGGCATCCCGAGCTCCTCGGTGAACTCCCGCCGGGCCGCGTCGCGCGGGGTCTCGTCCGGCTCGTACTCGCCCTTCGGGATGGCCCAGCCCCCGGCGTCCCGCCCGGACCACAGGGGGCCGCCCATGTGGCCGAGCAGGACCTCGATGCCGTGACCGGCCTCCGCCGGGGACCCCGCCGCCCCGCCCGTACGCCGGAAGAGGAGCAGACCGGCACTGCGTTTCCCGTGGCTCATGGGCACATGTATGCCCCGCCGGAGGCGGACTCAGTGGTCGTGCGGGCCCTGCCGGTGGACCGGCCCGTGCGCGTCCGCGCAATGGGAGTCCCCGGGATCCTCGCCCGGCCGCCCGACCGTGAGCAGCGAGTCCTGGACGTGGTCGACCTGGAGCGTGGTGTGCGTGATCCCGTACTCCTCGGCCAGCAGCCCCTCCAGGTCGCGGCGGACCGCGTGGCAGTCGCCACCCGGCTCCACGAGCACGTGCGCCGAGAGCGCGGCCTGGCCGGAGGTGATGGTCCAGATGTGCAGGTCGTGCACCTCGGTGACCGGCGGCCGGCCCACGAGCCGGTCGCCGACCGCGTCCGGGTCCACGTGGGCCGGCGCGGCCTCCAGCAGGATCCGTCCGGACTCGCGGATCAGCCCGTACCCCGCCTTGACCATCAGGGCCACCACCACGAGGGTGGCGATGGCGTCGGCCTGGCGGAATCCGGTGGTCAGCACGATCAGACCGGCGACGGCGGTCCCGATGAAGGCGAACAGGTCGTTGAGGATGTGCTGGAAGGCGCCCTCGACCGCGAGGGAGGAGCGGTTCGCACGGGAGATGCACCAGGCCGCCGCCACGTTGACGACGATGCCCGCGAGGGCGGTCACCAGGACCAGGCCGCCCTCCACCGGCGGCGGGTTCATCAGCCTCCGCACGGCCTCGTACGCCAGCCAGGCACCCAGCAGGAGCAGGGTCAGCCCGTTGGCCTGCGCGGAGAGTATCTCCGCGCGCTTGAGCCCGTACGTGAACCCGCCGCGGGCCGGCCGGGCCGCCAGCCGCATCGCGATGAGCGCGAGGACGATCGAGACGGCGTCCGTCAGCATGTGCGCCGCGTCGGAGATCAGGGCCAGCGAATGGGCCAGGATGCCGATGACCACCTCGGCGGCCATGAACGCGGTGATCAGGCCGAGCGCGATCGCCAGCCAGCGGCGGTCGGCGTCCGCGGACACCCCGTGGCTGTGGCCGCCGTGGCCGTGAGCGTGCCCGTCGCCGTCGTGACGCGCCGTCCCCTCGTGCGCGTGCCCGGCCGCGTCGTGAGCGTCACCGCTCCCGTGCCGGTGGTCGTGAGCCTGGTCCAGCCCTGTCATGGCGTCCCCCGTCTCCCTTCGCACACCCGTGTGTCCGGGTCCGTCGCGTGAAGTGAACCGCACTCGGACGAGATGGGCAAAGGCTGCAACGGGGACCGTTGTCATTAGCCATAAGAGGCCCCTGACCTGCGGTGATGTCGTGCCGCTGCCGTGACCGCCGGATCGTGGGAAAATCTGCTCATGGTCCAGCGCCCCGGTGTGCCGACCGCGCCCGAGCTCGTCCTGGAAACCGACCTGGGCTCCACTCGGATGAGCCCCGGCCGGAGCTACCACGTAGGCCGGGACCCCCTCTGCGAGATCTGCCTCGACGACGCCCGCGTCTCCTGGCACCACGCGATCCTGCGCCCCGACGGCGACCACTGGACGATCGAGGACGAGGACAGCACCAACGGGACCTGGGTCGACGGCCACCGCGTCCAGGAATGGAGCGTCGGCGTCGGCACCGAACTCCGCTTCGGCAGCGTCGAGGACGGCCCCCGCGCCGTCGTCGTCGGCCGGACCCCCACGGCCGCGGGCTCCGCCCGGCCGTCCGGCGTCTCCAACCCCGGCATGACCGGTACCTTCCGGCAGCCGACCACCGTGCGCCCGCTACCGCCCCGAACGGCCGTGCGCATCGGCCGCGCCCCCGACAGCGACCTCGTCCTCGACGACCTCATCGTCTCCCGCCGGCACGCCGAGCTGCGCTCCCTGGCGGACGGCACGTACGAGATCGCCGACCTCGGCAGTCACAACGGCACCTACCTCAACGGAGCACGCATCGACGGGGCCGCCCGCCTCGTCGAGGGCGACATCGTCGGCATCGGCCACTCCGCCTTCTGCCTCGTCGGCGACCAGCTCCAGGAGTACGTCGACACGGGCGAGGTCTCCCTCGACGTCGAAGACCTCACCGTCACCGTCGACCAGGGCCGCAAGACCCTCATGGAAGGCGTCTCCTTCCCCGTGGGCGCCAAGTGCCTGCTCGCCGTCGTCGGCCCCAGCGGCGCCGGCAAGTCCACCCTGCTCGGCGCGCTGACGGGCCTGCGCCCTGCCGACAGCGGCACCGTCCTGTACGACGGCCGCGACCTCTACCGCGACTACGCGGAACTGCGCAGCCGCATCGGCCTCGTGCCCCAGGACGACATCCTGCACGCCCAGCTCACCGTCCGCCGCGCCCTCGTGTACGCCGCCGAACTGCGCTTCCCGCAGGACACCGCCAAGGCCGAACGCGAGGCCCGGGTCGACGAGGTGATCCGCGAACTCGGCCTCGTCCAGCGGGCCGACCAGCCGATCCACAGCCTCTCCGGCGGCCAGCGCAAACGCGTCTCCGTCGCCCTGGAACTCCTGACGAAGCCCTCCCTGCTCTTCCTCGACGAACCCACCTCCGGCCTCGACCCCGGCATGGACCGCTCGGTGATGCACATGCTGCGCGGCCTCGCCGACGACGGCCGCACCGTCATCGTCGTCACCCACAGCGTGCTCAGCCTCGACGTCTGCGACCGGCTGCTGTTCCTCGCCCCGGGCGGCCGCGTCGCGTACTTCGGACCGCCCCAGGAGGCCCTCTCCTTCTTCGGCTTCGACGAGTGGCCGGAGCTCTTCGAGGCGTTCGAGAGCCAGCAGGACCGCGACTGGGCGGGCGCCTACCGAGTCTCCCCCGAACATCGCCGCTACGTCGACGCCACCGCCCGCGGGGCCCGGCCGGCCGCCGGCGCCGCGGAGCCCCAGCGCGCCGCGCCGCTGCCGCCGCCGAAGGCGCAGAGCTGGGGCGCCCAGCTGTCCACCCTGATCCGCAGGTACGCGGCCGTGCTCAGCGCCGACCGCACCTTCCTCGTCATCATGGTCGCGCTGCCGTTCATGATGGGAGCCATGGCCCGCGCACTCGCCGGGAGCACCCTCACCGCGGAGACGGCGCTCAACGCCCTGCTCATCCTGACCATCGGCGGCGTGCTCACCGGCGCCGCCAACGCCGTCCGCGAACTCGTCAAGGAACGCGTGATCTATCAGCGCGAACGCGCCGTCGGCCTGTCCCGTTCCGCCTACCTGATGTCCAAGGTGGTGGTGCTCGGCACGATCACCGTCGCCCAGGCCGTCGTCCTGACCCTCGTGGCCCTCGGCGGAGTGGAGCTCAACGCACCGCGCGGCCGGGGCGTCGTCATGCCACCGCTCATCGAGATCACCCTCGCCGTGGCCCTGCTGTCCTTCACCGCGATGATGCTCGGACTGCTCATCTCCGCCCTGGTCCGCAAGGAGGAGGTCACCATGCCGCTGCTGGTCCTCCTCGCCATTGTCCAGGTCGTCTTCTGCGGCACCCTGCTGAAGCTCTACGACGTCGCCGTCCTCGAACAGGTCGCCTGGTTCGCTCCGGCGCGGTGGGCGATGGGCGCCATGGGCGGCACCATCGACGTGGGCGCCATCGTCCCCGGCCGGCTCACACAGGACCCGATCTTCGACCACCGGACCGGCGTGTGGCTGGTGAGCATCGCCATGCTGCCGGTGCTGGCCGTGCTCTTCGGTCTGCTGGTGTCCCGGCTGCTGCGCAGGCACGAACCGGCCGTCATGCGGAAGCAGCCCAAGCGATGACCTTCCCCGACGCGGTCGCCGACTTCCACCCGACGCACGTCGTCCCCCAGGAGGGGATGCCGGCCTGGGAGTCCCCCGACGCGACCCGGCCCACCGTCCCCCTCGACCCCTTCCTGCCCGTGCAGCTGCTGTCCCGCAGCGGGGACTGGGGCGAGGTCCTGTGCGCCAACGGCTGGTCCGCCTGGGTGGACGGCCGGCTGCTGGTCGCCGTACCGCAGCCCCCGCCCACGGCCGGCGGGAACCCGCCGGCCCGCGGTGAGGACCCCCGGCCACAGCTCGCCCGCAGCACCCAGACCGTGGAGCGCTACCGGCGGGCCGTGGAGGAACTCGCGTCGGGGCGCATCGGCGCCGAGGCCTTCCGCCGCTCGGTCCGGGGCCTGCGCGCCGGGATCGTGCTCGACGGCGAGTCGGTCTGGCTCTACGACGAGACGACCGGACGGTGGCTGTACGGGGACGGCACCCACCTGAGCACCTACGCCGTGGCCGGGGGACCGGGCGCCTCACCCGACGCGGAGACCGACCCGCTCGGCGTCCAGCTCGACGTCGACGTGCTGGACGACGGCGCCGACACACCGCCCGCCGGGCCTGTGGGGCACGCCCCGACGCAGATCGTGAAAGACCCCGGGACCAGGTGATGGGCGAGTCGCCCGGAACGGGACCGGCCACCGGCCGCCCCTCGGACCTGCGGGGCAGGCAGATCGCCGGATACCTGGTGGAGAGCGAGATCGGGCGCGGAGGCATGGCGGTCGTCTACCGGGCCCGGGACCTGCGGCTCGACCGGACGGTGGCGCTCAAGCTGCTGGCCCCGCAGCTGGCGGGCAACGACACCTTCCGCCGGCGGTTCGTCCACGAGTCGCAGGTGGCCGCCGCCATCGACCATCCGCACATCGTGCCCGTGTTCGAAGCCGGGGAGACCGAAGGGCTGCTGTACATCGCGATGCGCTTCGTGGCCGGTCAGGACCTGCGGGCCATGCTCGACCGGACCGGCCCGCTGCCGGTGGCGACGGCCGCCCGGATCGCCGGGCAGGTGGCCTCGGCGCTGGACGCGGCACACGACCACGGCCTGGTCCACCGGGACGTGAAGCCCGCCAACATCCTCGTCGCGGCGGGCACCGACAGCGAGCACCCCGAGCACGTGTACCTCACGGACTTCGGCCTGACGAAGAAGTCGCTGTCGCTGACCGGGTTCACGACGGCCGGGCAGTTCGTGGGGACCCTGGACTACGTCGCGCCGGAACAGATCTGGGGCAAGCCCGTGGACGGCCGCTGCGACGTCTACAGCCTCGGCTGCGTCGTCTACGAGACCCTCGCCGGAGCGCCGCCCTTCCAGCGCGACGACGACATGTCCCTGCTCTGGGCCCACCAGTACGATCCGCCGCCCCCGCTGGGCTCCCGCCGGCCGGGCCTGCCCGCCGCGGTCGACGAGGTGCTGGCCAAGGCCCTGGCGAAATCGCCCGAGGACCGCTGGGACACCTGCCTGGAGTTCACCGGCGCCCTGCGCCGCGCGGACACCGGCGCCGGGGAGCGGGGGAAGGACGGACCGGGCGGCGGACCGAAGGCCCCGCCGCCCGTGCCGACGCCGCCGCGCTGGGCCCTACCGGTGTTCCGCGGGATGCTCTGACCCGGCCGGTTCGTCCACCCTGCCGCCGCGGTGGAGGGGCCGGGCCAACAGGGCGCCCAGGAACCCGGCCACCGCGCCCCACAGGAGCGCCAGGCCGGCCGTCCGCCCCAGGACCGCGCCGAACTCGACCGTGCCGCCCAGGCCGTCCACGTCGCCGATGCCCAGCAGGGACAGCCCGAACCGGGCCTGCACCCCGGCCAGCAGGCAGACGGTGAGGGTGCCGAGGGCCAGGGCCACGCCCAGGTGGACGGCGTGCTGCCACGGCCGCACGTGCGCGGGGGAGCGCACGGCCGTCAGCACGCCCGTGCCGAGCAGCAGGACGGCGGCGACGACCACCAGCCACCACGCCCGCGCGTCCCGTTCGGCGAGCGAGGCGACGTCGATCGTGGAGAGGTCCGGGCCGCGCAGGGCCTGGTCCAGCAGCTGGGGCATCGGCAGCCCGAAGGGCCCCTCGACCCTGCCCTCCCAGGCGCCGCCGAAGCCCAGGGTCAGCGCGGGCCAGACCAGGTTGGGCAGCCCGAGCAGCAGCACGGCGAGGGTCCGCGCCGCATGGCCCTGGGTGGCGGCGACCACCAGCCCGACGACGATGCCGAGGACCACGTACGCGAGGAGCAGTACGACGGTCGCGAAGGCGGCGGGGCGCAGCGCCGTGTGGAAGCGCACCAGCCGGGCGGGCAGCGGAGCGCGCCGTGAGACGAGCAGGGCGACCAGCAACAGCCCCAGGATCCACAGCAGTCCGAATCCGAGCGTGGGGCCCGGGTCGCCCTCGAAACCCACCTTCGGCGCGGAGTCGAGGAGTTCACCGATCTGCCCGAGCGGGTCGTCCCCGGCGGTGAGGGAGAAGGTCTGCCGGGCGAACAGCGTCACGCCCAGGAGTACGAGGAGCCAGATCACCACCAACGGAGCAGCGCGGCCGAGGAGTTCACGCGGTCGCGCCACCGCCCGGTTGTGCAGCGGGCGCAGGAAGAGCCAGCCGGCCGTGAGGGCGCCGACGAGGCTCACCGAGAGCGGCAGCAGGGACAGGCTCGCCTCCGCGCCGCCGAGGACCCCCGCGCCGCCCGTCACCTCCACGGAGCCCCCGGCCGCCATCACCACCACGGCGGCGACGACCCGGGGGAACGCGCCGCCCGGCAGATCGCCGGCGCCGGCACAGGCCAGCCCGGCCGCGGCGACGGCCGCCATCACCGCGAAGGCGGCGAGGACGGCCACCAGGGCGTCGCGCAGTGCCCCCACGGAGCTCCCCGGCGATGATGATCGCGTCGTATGGCTCACCCAGCCACCGTAGGCAGGCTCGGCTTGCGGGCACCACCTGAACGGCGCACACAATGGTCCGGCAGGGAACTCCTCCTCCTGGGAAGAAGAGCCCGTGACCACGCAACCTTCCGGCAGCCAGCCGCCGTCACCAGACCGCCCCTCGGTGCCGCCCTCCGGCCGCCCCACGGGGCCTCCCTCAGGCCCGCTCTCGGGCGGGCAGCAACAGGGTCCGCCTCCTCCTCCGCCGTCCGCGCCGCCCGGCGGCCCGGGCATACCCGGCGGTCCCGGGGGCCCGGGCGGTCCCGGCGACCACGCGAAGGGCCCCTGGTGGCGATCCGTACCCCGGCTCGCCACCGTGCTCGTCGCGGTGGCCGCCGCGGTGGCCCTGGCCGTGGTGCTGACCCGGCCCAGCGGCACCCCCCAGGCCGACCGCGAGGTGTTCCTCCAGCCGGTCGCGGCCTCCGGCCCCGACCCCTTCACGGAGTCGACGGTCACGAAGGACGCCGCCCCGCCGCCACCGGAGAGCACCCCGCCCTCCGCGCAGGGCACGGCCACGGCCGCGGCGACGCCCGCGGGAACGCGGAGCGTCAGCGGGTCGTCGCCCGGCGTGTACGGCGGTCCGAAGAACGCGGCCAGCTGTGACGTGGAGAAGCTGATCAAGGACCTCTCGGCCGACCCGGCCAAGAACGCCGCATTCGCCTCGGCTCTGGGCATCCAGCCCGCGGCCGTCCCCGCGTACCTCCGCTCGCTCACCTCGGTGCAGCTGCGGCTGGACACCCGGGTGACGAACCACGGCTACCAGAACGGCAAGCTGACCAGCTACCAGGCGGTGCTCCAGGCCGGGACGGCCGTCCTGGTGGACGACCGGGGCGTGCCGCGGGTGCGCTGCGCCTGCGGGAACCCGCTCGGTCCGCCGGTGGCTCTGCAGGCCAACCCGAAGCGCTACGGACAGGTGTGGAACTCGTACCAGCCGTCCCAGGTCGTGGTCATCGCGCCGGCGCCGACGATCGTGCACAAGTTCGTGATCTACGACCACCAGGACCGGCGCTGGTACGAGCGCAACCGCGGCGACCACCACGGCAGGCACGACAAGCCGGTCCCGCCGCCGGTGATCGTGACGCCGACCGTGACTCCGCCGACGCGCTTCCCGACCCGGACCCCCACGTCGACGCCGACCCCGACATCGACGAAGACGCCGACCTCCACCCCGACGTCCACGAAGACGCCGACCTCGACCCCGACGTCCACGAAGACCCCGACGTCGACACCCACGTCGACTCCGACCTCGACTCCGACGTCGCCGACCCCGTCCGGGACACCGACGTCGCCGACCCCGTCGGTCTCGCCGTCGGGATCCGAGTCGCCCTCGAAGTCGCCGTCCACGTCGCCTTCGGAGTCCCCGTCCCCTTCCCCGTCCCCGACACCGTCCGCCACCGTGTCCCCGTCGGCCTCGCCTTCGGCATCGCGGTCGGAATCCCGGTCGGCGTCCCCGTCGGCGACCAGGGCGCGATCAGCCTCGCCGTCGGTCCAGCGGAGCGAGGTGGAACCGGTACCGCCGGCCCCGCGGACCACGGCGGTGCCGCAGCCCGAACCCTCGGTCGCGACGCAGCCCCAGCTGCCGAGCCCACCGCCTCAGCCGTCACCGCTGCCCCCGAAGCCGTCACCGCAGAACAACGACGGAGGAGGCGGCAACGACAACGGTGGCAACGACAACGGCGGTAACCAGAACGGTGGCACCGGCAACGAGAACGGAAACCAGCAGTAGATGACCGGACGTGCCCCGGTCGCGGCAGGTGATCCCCTCGCCCGCCGCGGCCGGGGCCGTCGGCGTGACGCGGCCGGCCGGCGGACCCTCCGGCCGCCCTCGGCGCACTCCGGTCCCTTTTTCTGCCGATACGGCCGGACGGTGAGACCCTGGCTGCATGGCCCAGAGGGGAAGGAACCCCGAGGTCGATTGGCCCGCGCGGCCCGACAGGAGCCTCGCGCTCAACCGCATGGGCACGTTCGACTGGGACCTCGGCAGCGGTCGGATGCACCTCGATCCCACCGCGCTGGAGGTCCTCGACCTGCGCCCGGACGAGTTCACCGGGACCCCCGCCGGACTGCGCTCGCGCATCGCCCCGGCCGAGGAGGCCCGGCTCGACGCCCGCGTCGCGCAGGCGCTGAAGGACGGCCGCAGCCACTACGGCGCGTACGTCCGCAGCCGCCGCCGGGACGGGTCGCCGGCCTGGACACACATCCAGGGGCACATCCTGCGCGAACCCGACGGCCGCCCCTACCGCATCATCGGGATCCTCCGCGACGCCGCCCACGACCCCGGAGAGCCCGGTGCCGGCGGGGACCAGGCCGAGGGGCGCCGACGGATGACCGGGGTCGTCGAGCGGACCACGGCGATCCTCGCCCACGCCCGCACCGTCAACGACGTCACCGACGTCCTCAAGGACCCCGAGGCCCTCGGACACCTCGGCGCGGTCAGCGTGATGCTGGGAGTCGTGGACGGCGGCCGCATCCACCTGGTCGCGGAGGGACAGCTCGGTACGTACGTGCCCGAGATCGAGTACACGCGGATCGACGCGCAGTTCCCGATGAGCGAGGCCGTACGCACGATGCAGCCGGTCTACCTCGCCGTGCGCGAGGAGTTCCCGCGCCGCTACCCGCTGCTGTGGCCCTACATCGAGCCGCTGCCCGTGCGCAGCGGGGTCTACCTGCCGCTGATCGCCCAGGGCCGGGTCATCGGCGCGCTCGGACTCCTCTACGCACGCGAGGGCGATTTCACCGCGGAGGAGAGGAACGTCCTCATGGCCCTCGGCAGCGGCATCGCGCAGAGCCTGCAGCGGGCCATCCTCTTCGAGCAGGAGCACGACCTCGCCGAGGGCCTCCAGCGCGCCATGCTGCCCCGCCGGATCCCCGAGGTCGCGGGCGCGCAGATCGCCGTCCGGTACCGGTCGGCGCGGATGGGGCGGGACATCGGCGGCGACTGGTACGACGTGATCCCGCTCGGCGAGGGCCGGGTCGGAGTGATGATCGGCGACGTGGAGGGGCACGACACGGACGCCGCCGCCGTCATGGGCCAGCTGCGCATCGTGCTGCGCGCGTACGTCGTCGAGGGGCACACCCCGGGCACCGCGATGGCCCGCGCCTCCGCCTTCCTGCGCGACCTGGCCACGGAACGCTTCGCCACCTGCACGTACGCCGAGGTCGACCTCACCACGGGCATGTTCCGCACGGTCCGGGCCGGACACCTGGACCCGATCGTCCGGCGCGGCGACGGCAGCTGCCACCGCATCCAGGTGGCGGGCGGACTGCCGCTCGGACTGCCCCCGCGCGAGCACGGGGAGACCGGCTCCGGATATCCCGTCACCAGCCTCGAACTGCACCCGGGCGACACCCTGCTGCTGTGCACGGACGGCCTCATCGAACGGCCCGGCGCGGACTCCGACGCCGGGATGCGCGAGCTGATGGCGGCGGTGCACACCGGCCCCACGGACGTCGAGGAGCTCGCCGACCTCCTGTGCGACCTGGTCGGGGACTCCGGCGGCGGGGACGACATGGCCCTGCTCCTGCTGCGCCGCCGCGGCACGCCCCCGGCACGCGGCGGCGGCCCGCTGTCCCAGAAGCTGGAGCCGGGCGACTCTCGGGCACCGGCGACGGCCCGCCACCTGATCCGGGCGGCGGCGGCCGCCTGGGGTGCCCGGGACCGGGCCGACGAGATCGAACTGGCGGCGGACGAGCTGATGACCAACGCCCTGGTCCACACGGAGGGCGGCGGCGAGGTCAGCATGCGGCTCACCGCCGACGGCCGGATCCGGATCGAGGTCGAGGACTCCAGCAGCGCCCTGCCCAGGCGCCGCGAGGCGGGGGACTGGGCGGTCTCCGGGCGCGGCCTGATGCTCGTCGACCAGCTGTCGGACCGGTGGGGCGTGGAGCCCCGGGGCGCCGGGAAGTGCGTCTGGTGTGAGTTCGCCGCGGCCGCCCCGGCGCCCGCCGGGTGAGGCCCGGCCCCGCCGGGCGGGGCCGGGCGGGGCCGGGCGGGGCTCAGAACGCGGCGTACGGGCCCTGGGCCGCCTTCGTGTTCTGCAGGGTCGTGAGCCGGCGGACGAAGACGACGGCGAGCACGGCGGCGGCCACCACGAGCAGGTCGGAGACGACGCCCACCGTCGACGCGGTCCGCAGGGCCTCGGGGGTCTCGGCGCGCGCGTACAGCCGGCTGAACGCGCGGTCGCCGATCGCGGCGAGAACCCAGAACACCCACCAGGCCGTGACCGGCGCGGTGGAGACGTGCCGGTAGGAGCCGTCCGGCGCGAGCTGGGCGCTCGCCGCCCAGATCTGCCGTGCCGTCCGGAACGGGATGAACAGGTTGCCGACGGGGATGAACCAGCCGCCGATGGCCCAGCCCCGGGTCTGGGTGAAGGCGTCGGGGCGGAAGATCTCGCCGTTGACGCGCACCCGGTAGAACCAGGTGATGAAGAGGGCCGCCGTGCCGAGCATGGTGAGCAGCTGGAGGATCCCGGCGGTGCCGGTCATGAGGTCCGACAGGTCGAGGGAGTCCTCCGGGACCGTGTCCGGGTCCGCGATGAGGTCCGTCATCAGCGACCGGGCGTACACGTTGGCGCCGGCCGAGCAGAGGTTGACGGCGGCGGTGACCGACAGCACGATCGTCAGCGCCGTGGCGAGCCCCTGGGGCGAACGCAGGACGTCCAGGGGCTGCGGCGGCGGGTACGGGTACTGCCCCGGGTGCGGGACCTGGCCGGGGTAGGGGCCGGGAGCCGGGTACGGCCGGCCGGGGTGGGGCCCGCCCGAGTAGGGCGGGGCCGGGAGCGGGGCCGCGCCGTACGGCGCCGGGCCGGGCTGCTGCTGCGGCGGCGGTGAGCCGGGCGCGCTGAAGGACATGACGGTGTACCCCCCACGGGAACGATGGACGTGCGACGGCGTGCCCGTGCGCAGGAAGGAGCGCGGCACGGGCACCGCTCGACCCTAAGGCAGGTCACGCCCCGCCCACCGCCGAGATGATCTCGGCCGACCCTGACCCCGACCCGGCCCGGCCCGACCCGGCCTGACCGGGCACGGCCTGGCCCGGCCCGGCCCGGCCGTCACAGGCGGACGAGTGTGACCTCCGTGGCCTTCACGCTGGTCCACACCTCGGAGCCGTCGGTGAGGCCCAGTTCCGCGGCCGCCTCCGGAGTGATCTCCGCGACCAGATCGGGAGCCCCGTACGACGAGACCAGCACCCGCAGCCGGCTGCCGACCGCGGTGATCTCCCGTACGGTGCCCTGCCAGACGTTTCGGGGACTGCCGGTCGGCTGCTTCCGGTGCACCGACACCGCCTCGGGGGCGATGATCGCGAGCGCCTGGGCCCCTTCCGGGAGCCGCTCGGCGACGACGAGCCGGCCGCCGGCATCGAGGGCGAGCCCCTCGGCCGACGCCGTGCCCGGCCAGGCGTTGCGGCCCAGCATCCGGGCGACCCAAGGGGAGCGCGGGTGCCGGGACACCTCGGCGGGCGGCGCGTCCTGCAGCGTGCGGCCGTCGGCGAGCACGAGGACGCGGTCGGCCAGCGACACCGCCTCCACGGGATCGTGCGTGACGATGAGGCAGACTCCGCCGAAGCCGGCCAGGTGCGTGCGCAGGGTGTGCCGTACGTGCGCCCGAGTCGTCTGGTCGAGGGCGGCCAGGGGCTCGTCGAGCAGCAGCAGCCGTGGCCGGGCGGCCAGCGCGCGGGCCAGGGCCACCCGCTGGGCCTGGCCCCCCGACAGCTGGGCGGGCTTGCGCCGCGCGAGGTGGCCGACGCCGAGCCGGTCCAGCCAGGCCTGGGCCTCGCGCCGCGCCCCGGCCCGCGGCACCCCGCGGGCCCGCAGCCCGTACGCGGTGTTGGCCAGGGCGCTCAGGTGCGGGAACAGCGCTCCGTCCTGCGGGACCCAGGCCACCTGCCGCTTGTGCGGGGGCAGCGCCGTGACGTCGGTGTCGCCGAGCCTCAGCTCGGCACGGGCGCGGGGGGTGAGGCCGAGGAGGGCGCGCAGCAGGGTCGTCTTGCCGGCGCCGTTCTCGCCGACCACGGCGATGGTGGTGCCGGGTTCGGCTTCGAGGGTGAGTTCGTTGAAGCCGGTGACGGCGGCGTGCAGACGCCAGTGGCCGCCGGGTGGCACGGGCTCCCCCGCAGGTTCCCCTACGGGCTCCCCGGTGGGAGTCGTGGCGGGGGCAGTGGCCGGGGCCGGGGCCGTCGGCGCGTCGCCCGTCGCCGCGGGCCCCGCCGGTCCGGCGGCCGGGCGGTCGGAGGCGACGGCCGGGGCGCTCGTCCAGCGGCCGCGCAGGGCGACGAGCACCGCCATGGCGATCGCGAGGAGCAGCAGCGAGACGGAGGTGGCGGCTTCGGGCCGGTCCTGCAGCAGCAGGTACACCTGGAGCGGCAGCGTCTGGGTGGTGCCGGGCAGGTTCCCCGCGAAGGTGATGGTCGCGCCGAACTCGCCGAGCGCCCGGGCCCAGGTGAGCGCGGCGCCCGCGATCAGTCCCGGAGCGACCATCGGCAGCGTGACGGTGAAGAACACGCGGACCGGCGGCGCGCCGAGGGAGGCGGCGGTCTCCTCGTAACTCTGCTTCAGACCGCCGAGGGCGCCCTCCAGGCTGATCACGAGGAACGGCATCGCGACGAAGGTGGCCGCGAGCACCGCGCCCGAGGTGTGGAAGGGCAGGGTGATCCCGAAGGTGTTCTCCAGCCACGGGCCGAGCAGCCCGCGGCGCCCGAAGCCGAGCAGCAGGGCCACACCGCCGACGGTCGGCGGCAGCACCATCGGGAGCAGGACCAGCGAGCGGACCAGCGCCTTGCCCCTGAAATCGACCCGGGCCAGCAGCCAGGCCAGCGGCACACCCAGCACCAGCGAGAGCCCGAGGGCCCACAGCGACACCACCAGCGACAGGCGCAGGGCCTCGGTCACCCCGGGGCTGGTGAGATGAGCGCCGAGCTCGCCCCACTGGGTGCGGGTGAGGATGCCGATCAGCGGCAGCAGCAGGAATCCGATGGCGGCCAGCGCGGGCAGCGCCAGGGCCACGGGAGGTCGGGTGCGGGTGCGGGTGCGGGTGCTGAATGTGCTCATCGGGTTCCTGGCCGGGGCGGGCGGCGGCCGGCGGCCGCCGTGGGAAGCGTACGGGCCGGCCGCGCGAACGGACCGCGCACGACAGGAGGACCCGGGGACGCCGGAAGGGACTGCCCGGTCCCCCCGAACCGGGCAGCCCCCCGTGCGTCCGCGTCGCGCGGAGGTGTCACGGCTTCTGGAAGCCCGCGTCCTGGAGGATCTGCTGTGCCTCGGGGCTGCTGAGCCACGCCACGAACGCGGCGGCGGCCCCGGCGTGCCCGGACTGCTTCAGCGTGGCCACCGGGTAGGAAGCGACCACGTTCTGCTCGTCCGGGATGTCCACGGAGACTACCTTGTCACCGGACTTGACGGTGTCGGTCCTGTAGACCAGACCCGCGTCGGCCTCGCCCAGCTCGACCTTGCTCAGCACGGCGCGGACGTTGGGCTCCTGCGAGACCGGCTTCACCTCGATCTTCTGGGCGTCGAGGATCTGCTTGCTGTACTTGCCGACCGGCACCTCGGGCGCGGCGAGCACGACCTTGATCTTGGTGTCGGCCAGGTCCCTGAGCGCGCCGATCTTGTGCGGGTTGTCCTTGCCGGTCGCGATGACCAGGCGGTTCTTGGCGATGACCGTCGCCTCGCCGGTCTCGGCCTTCAGGCCGTCCATGGTCCTGGTGTCGGCGGTAGCCACCGCGTCGGCCGGGGCGCCCTGCCTGACCTGGGCGGCGAGCTCCTGCGAACCGGCGAAGGAGAAGGTGATCTTCGTGCCCGGGTGGGTCTTCTCGTAGGCGGCGCCGGCCGCCTTGAAGACGTCGGTGAGGGACGAGGCGGCCAGGACGGTGAGGTTCGCGGCGGGCGCGGCCGAGGCCGAAGCGGAGGAGCCGGCGGCGGGGGCGTCCTTCTTCTCGCCGTCGCCGCTCTTGCCGCAGGCGGCCAGCGGCACGAGCAGGGCGGCGGCCAGGGCGGCGGTGGTCGCGCGGCGGCGGGCTGGGGTGGACATCAGGGACATGAGCGGCTGCTCCTCGGTTCCGGGCTGACGTCCAGCGGCCGCGCCGCCGGTCCGACGGTGTAGGACTGCATGTGCGACAAGGTAGGGGCATGTGTGGCGCATTTGCAATCTCATCAGGATGAAGTACCTGGCAACTGCGTCACCTCTTGTCGTAACCGCCAAAAGTCGTTCCGTTGCGACCTCTTCGCCTCGCTAGAGTCGGGGCATGGCTGAATCGGTATCGAGAACGCACCCGGGAACGGACACGGGCACGGACACGGGCACGGTGCGGGTCGACGCGTGGATCTGGTCCGTGCGCCTGACGAAGACCCGCTCGATCGCGGCGACCGCCTGTCGGGCGGGGCACGTGAAGGTGAACGGGGAACGGGCCAAGCCCGCCCAGTCGGTACGGGCCGGTGACGAGGTACGGCTCTTCCACGCGGGGCGGGAGCGGATCGTGGTGGTCCGGCGGCCCGTCTCCAAGCGGGTGGGCCCGCCGGTCGCCGCGGAGTGCTACGTCGACAACAGCCCGCCGCCGCCGACCCCGGTCGAGGCCGCGGCGGTCGGCATCCGCGACCGTGGCGCGGGCCGCCCTACGAAGCGCGAACGCCGCGAGATCGAATCCCTCCGGGGCCGCCCGTAGCCTCCGGCGCTCAGGGGACCCACCGCCCCTGCCCCGCGCGGGGACCGGACCCTCCGGCCCCCGCCCCGGACCGCAGACCCGGCCCGGCCCGTGGCCCGTGGCCGGGCCCTTGGCTTGCGGCCGGGCCTGGGCCTCCGCCCGTGGCCCGCGTCCTTGGCTTGCGGCCCGGCCTGGGCCTCCGCCCGTGGCCTGTGGCCAGGCCCGGACCTCTGCCCGTGGCCTGCGGCCCGGCCCTTGGCCTGCCTGGTCCTTGGCGCGGCCAGGCCCGGACCTCCGCCCGTGGCCCGGCCCTTGGCCCGCGGCCGGTCCTTGGCTCGCGGCACGGTCCCCGGACCCCGCCGGCCGGCCGGGCGGGGCGGGTCAGGACTTGCGGTAGGCGTACGCCTCCGCCGCGGCGGCGGCCACGGCGGGGGCGGGGGCGCCGGTGGAGGCGGTGATCAGGGCCGCCACCGCGCCCTCCACGAACGGGGCGTCCGCCAGCAGCGAACCCTCGGGGAGTCCGGCCTCCGCCAGCAGGGCCTTCACCGTCAGGACCGAGCTGCCCAGGTCGGCCAGCAGCACGACCCCGGCGCCGCGGTCCACTTCGGCCGCGGCCGCCACGATCAGCTCCGCGCTCGTGCCGAACCCCCCGTCGGGCGTCCCGCCCGCGGCGGCCAGCGGGGCCACCGGGCCGCCCGCCGCGAGGCCCCGGGCCAGCTCCGCCACCGACTCCGCCACCGACGCGCTGTGCGACACCAGCACGATGCCGACCGGCCCGCCGCCCGTCACAGGACGCCGTCCGCCACGTCGGCCAGCGCCCCGAGCAGCAGCGCCGACGAGGTCGCGCCCGGGTCCTGGTGGCCGATGCTCCGCTCGCCCAGATAGCTGGCCCGGCCCTTGCGGGCCTGCATCGGCACCGTCGCCAGCGCGCCGCGCTCCGCCGCGTCGCCGGCCGCCCGGTACGAGGTGCTCAGCTCCGCCACCCCCGGTACCAGGGCGTCCAGCATCGTCGCGTCGCCCGGCGCCGCCCCGCCGAGCTGCGCCACCGCACCCACCCCCGCGTCCAGGGCCTCCCGCAGCTGGGTGTCGGACACCTCCGCGGCATCTCCGAGCTCCTTGCCGGTGCGGCGCAGCAGCGTCCCGTACAGCGGCCCCGATGCGCCGCCCACCGTCGAGATCAGCGTCCGCCCGGCGAGCCCCAGCACCGCGCCGGGCGTCGCCGGCGCCTCCGCCTCCAGGGCCGTCAGCACCGCCGTGAAGCCGCGCAGCATGTTGATTCCGTGGTCGGCGTCCCCGATGGGGGAGTCGAGCTCTGTCAGCCGGTCCGCCTCGCGCTCCACCGCGGCCGCCGCGGCCGTCATCCAGCGCCGGAAGAAGTCTGCGTCACGCACCGGTTCTCCTCGTCTCGACCGACCTGACCTGACCTGACCCGAACCTCACCCACCGCCCCGACCCGTACCGCTCGGTCCACCGACACCATACGAGTCACAGGCCCCGGCGCAGCGCCGCCGTCCGGACGGGCGCGTCCCGGGGCCCCGGCAGTTCTTTCGAGCTCCTCCGACACCAGCCCGAGGCGGCTGCCGGCGCGCGCGTAGCGCCACCCAGGTCAGGGGGAGTACCGCTCGGGCATGACGTGTTCGACCCCGTCCAGTTCCCAGGTGCACCGCGGCCCCGTCGGGACCAGGTGCGGCTGGCGCACCATGATCCGGAAGGGGCGGGCCGGCTCCTCGGGCAGGACGCCCTCCAGCACGGTGGTCCCCGGTTCGTGCTCCTCGCGGTGGGCGATGACCTTGCCGTTGACGAGGAGCTCGATCTCACCCGTCCGGCCGGGACCGACGTTGACGGTGATCGAGTGGGCGCCGTGATCTACGTGGAAGTGGTGACTGCGGGACATGGGACACCTCCACGGAGTCACGACGCTCCAGGACTCACCCTTCCATTGTGGGCCCGCACGCCGCTCCCGCACGCGGGCGGCCCTGACGTCGCGGGGGCCTGACCAGCCCGGACCCGTACGCGATGATCACCGGTGCGTCAGCCGGTGAAGCCCGCCGTGATGGAGGTGAACTGCCAGTCGCTCTGCGCGATGCCCGAGCAGCTCTCCTGGAGGCCGCCGCCGGGGCAGCCGCGGTCGCGGTTCACGGACCAGAAGGCGAGGCGGGCGATGTGGTGGGTGTTGGCCCAGTCGCGGATGTCGGTCCAGTTCCGGACGGTGGTGGTCTCCTGGGTGTCGCTGATGCCGTTCATGCCGGAGATGCCGATGTGCGCGTAGGCGGTGGCGTCGTCCCAGCCGAAGGCGGACCTGAGCTTGGCCTTGAGGCCTTCGGTGGCGCTGACCGTGCTCGCGTACATGTCGGTCGAGGCGTTGCCGAAGTCGAACGGCATGATCGTGAAGACGTCGACGCCGGCGTCCAGCGCCTTGGCCTGGTCGATCAGGCGGTTGCCCCACGAGGTCGGGCCGGTGGTGGCGGTGCCGAAGGTCAGGATGGTCCGCAGCCCCGGGTTGTTCTGCTTGACGATCTTGAGTGCGCCGAGGATGCGGTCCTGGACCACGGCGTTCTCGAACTCGTCGGTGTTCTCGATGTCCACGTCGATCGCCTTCAGGCCGTAGGCGTCGATGACCTTCTGGTAGGCGCCGGCCAGGGCTTCGGGAGTGGCGCAGTTGGGGCCGAGCTTGTTGCCCTGCCAGCCGCCGATGGACGGGACGACGTCCCCTCCCGCGGCCCGGATCGAGGCGATGGTGCTCTGGTCCACCCCGCCGGCGAGCGGCCGCTGGCCGTCCCAGGCCGGGTTGCAGCCGCCTGAGGCGAGGATGAACGCCATGGTGAACCACTTCGCGCCGGTCGCGTTCATCACGGTGGTCGCACTGGGCGGGTTGCCCCAGCCCTGGTAGAGGTAGGGCGCGGCCTGCTTGAAGCCGGCCGGGGTGGTCCCGCTGTCGGTGGTGACGGACACGCCTGCGGAGGCCGCCGAGGTGTTCCCCGCCAGGTCGCGGGCGCGGACGGTGAACGTGTAACTCGTGGCGGGGGTCAGCCCGGTGACGGTCGCACCGGTGCCGGTGGCCGTGGCGACCTTGGTGGCCCCCTGGTAGACGTCGTAGCCGGTGACGCCGACGTTGTCGGTGGAGGCGGTCCAGGCGAGCGAGGCGCTCGTGGAGGTCTTGCCGGTGGCGGTGAGCCCGGTGGGGACGGTGGGCGCCTGGGTGTCGGTGCCGCCGCCGGGGCCGTCGAGCGTGACGTCGTCGGCGTAGTAGGTGCCCTGTCCGTACCAGCCGTTGAGGTAGACCTCCGCGCTGGTCTGGGAGGCGCCCGTGGTGAAGGTGACGGTCAGCTGGGAGTAGGCGCCGGGGGAGGTCGTCCAGGTCGAGGCCCCGCCGGTGACTCCGAGGTAGACGTAGCTGCCGCGGACCCAGGCGGAGAGCGTGTAGGTGGTGTTCGGGCGGACGGAGACGGACTGGGTGCACTTGGCGTTGTCGGAGGCCGTGGCCGCACCGGCGAGCGCCTTCGCGCCGCTGTGCACGGGGGAGGTCACCACCGAGCCCAGGCCGCCCGTGCAGGACCAGCCGGCCGGGGTGCCCGCCGCCTCGAAGCCGCCGTTCACGAGCAGATCGGCGCCGAACGCGGAGCCGGGGGCGGTCAGCACCGCTGCCGCGCCGAGCACGGCGGCGCCGAGGCCGCAGGCGAGACGGGTGCGTGTGCGGGTGCGGTTGCGTGTGGGAGTGCGCAAGGAAATGCCTCCGGCGACGTGGGGGGATGACGGCAACACCGTTGTGGGCGGCGGTAGTTGGGGACTCCGCGCACCGCCGCCGGGAACCTATTCCTCCGGATGCTCCCCCGTCAATAGGTCTGGACCAATTGGCGGAAGGGGTGGGCGTGAGGCCGCCCGAGGACGCTATTCGCGCACGTGTTCGGTTACTGGGGTTAGGCTGGGACCATGTACGAAGTCCAAGGCCTTCAGGGTTCCCTCTTCGACCAGGGCGACGAGATCCGGCTCGGCCCGCTGAACGCCGTGCGCCGGACGGACCTCGGGGCCGGGGCGTGGGTCGACCACCTCCCCGGCTGGCTGACCGGCGCCGACGCGCTCTTCGAGCGGCTCGCGGCCGACGTGCCCTGGCATGCCGAGCGGCGTCAGATGTACGAACGGGAGGTGGAGGTGCCCCGGCTGCTCGCGTTCTACGCGGAAGGCGAGGCGCTCCCGCATCCCTCGCTCACCGAGGCCCGGGAGGCGCTCACCCGGCACTACGCGGCCGAGCTCGGGGAACCCTTCGTCACCGCCGGGCTGTGCCTCTACCGCGACGGCCGCGACAGCGTCGCCTGGCACGGGGACCGCACCGGCCGCTCCTCCACCGAGGACACCATGGTCGCCATCCTGTCCGTCGGCGACCCGCGCGACCTCGCGCTGCGCCCCCGCGACGGCGGTCCCACCCTGCTGCGGCTGCCGCTGGGCCACGGCGACCTCGTCGTCATGGGCGGCTCCTGCCAGCGCACCATGGAGCACGCCGTCCCCAAGTCGGCGCGGGCGGTGGGGCCGCGGATCAGCGTCCAGTTCCGCACCCGCGGCGTGGGCTGACCGCGGGCCCCCCGCTACGCGGCGCCCGGCTCCTTGTCCGCGCGGGCCGCGGCGGCCGCCGCGTGCAGGGCGCGCAGGGCCACCAGCAGGACGCCGATGTCGTCCAGGTACACCGGGTCCGGGATCAGGTCCACGGGGGAGATCGTGTAGGCCACGGCGATCCAGAAGAGCGCCTTGTCCTGCAGCGGGATCCCCGCGTCGAGCAGCAGCCGCCGCGCCTTGAAGACGCGTACGAGCAGCACGGCCGCCGCGACCGCGAGGCCGGCCGTGATGACCGTCGCCAGAGTGAGCCAGGCCGTGGTGTCCATGACGCCGGTATACCCCGATTCGTACAGGTGCTATCCGAGGCGGCGCTGCCGCCGACCGTACCGCTACGCGCCCTGTGCGCGCAGCCTGCGTCCGACCTCGCCGAGCCCGTCGGCGAGCGCGTCCAGCTGCGCCGGGGTCAGGACGTCGACGAGCACCTCCCGGACCGTCGCCACGTGCCCGGGCGCGGCCTCGCTCAGCTTGGCGGCGCCCGCGTCGGTGAGGACGGCGTACACCCCGCGGACGTCGGAGGGGCAGCTGCGGCGCCGGACGAGCCCGGCCTTCTCCATCTGTGTGACCTGATACGTGAGCCCGCTCTTGGAATTGATCAGGCCATTGGCGAGCTCGGTCATCCGCAGCTCGCGGCCGGGCGCCGCGGCGAGCCGCACGAGGATCTCGTACTGGGGGTGCGAGAGCCCGGCGTCGTCCTTGAGCTGCTGGTCGAGGCGTCGGTTGACCAGGGCCGACGCGGCCAGGAACCCGCTCCAGGCCCGCATCTCGCGCTCGTCCAGCCATCTCGTACCAGCCATGTCAGCCGCATCAGCCATGGCTCCACCCTACACGGGTTGTTTGAATTTGAATCACTGGCTAGGGTCGGTGCGCGGTTCGAATTTGAACTACCCGAGCGAACCGCCCGAAGCGGACAACCTGCACGGCCCGCCCCCTCCGGAAGGAACCGAACCCCCCATGACCAGCACCTCCGCCGCCGCGGCGAAGTCGCCGGCCGCCCCCACGGCCGCCACCGCCCTCCCCGCGGCCCTCTCCACCCCCGGCCATGACGTCGGCCTGCTGATCCTGCGCCTCGTCCTCGGGCTGACCATGGCCGCGCACGGCTCCCAGAAGCTGTTCGGCTGGTTCGGGGGCGGCGGCATCAGCGGCACCGGCCAGTTCTTCACCGCCAGCGGCTACCCCGCCGGGGACGCCATGGCCGTCCTCGCCGGCCTGACCGAGACCCTCGGCGGCCTCGGCCTGGCCGTCGGACTGCTCACCCCGCTCGCCGGGGCCGCCGTCGTCGGCACCCTCATCAACGCCATCGCCGTCCACGGCGCCGGTTCCTTCTTCGCCCCGAAGGGCATCGAGTACGAACTGCTCCTGACGGCGGGCGCCGCGGCCCTCGCCCTGACCGGCCCGGGGCGGTACGCCGCCGACCGCTTCCTGCCCGTCCTGCGGGCCCACCGCCTGGCCCACGGAGCCCTCGCCGTCGCGCTCGGCGTCGTCCTCGCGGGCGTCCTCCTCCTCGTGCGCGGCTGACTCCCCGCCGGATGTCCGGGGTCCGGGGTCCGTCCTGATTGACCCCGGGCATTTGGTGGAAGAACGCACAAATGACACAACCCATCGAAGACTACGCACTCATCGGCGACCTGATGACCAGCGGACTGGTCGGCCGTGACGGGTCCCTCGACTGGCTGTGCCTGCCGCGCTTCGACTCCGGTGCCTGCTTCGCCAAGATCCTCGGCGACGAGGAGAACGGCCACTGGCGGATCGCCCCCCTCGGCGCCGCAGACGACGAGCCGTGCACCCGCTGGGCGTACATGGACGACACGCTGGTCCTGGAGTCCTACTGGGAGACGGAGACCGGCGCCGTCAAGGTCATCGACCTCATGCCGCAGCGCGACGTGGCCCCCGAGGTGATCCGCATCGTCGAGGGGATCTCCGGCCGGGTCAGGATGGGCAGCACCCTGCGCCTGCGCTTCGACTACGGCCACGTCGTCCCCTGGGTACGCCGCAGCAACGGCGACCGCGTCGCCATCGCCGGACCCGACTCCGTCTGGTTCCGCAGCGAACCCCCGGTCCGCACCTGGGGGGAGGCCAACAGCACCCGCTCCCAGTTCCCCGTCGCCGAAGGCCAGCGCGTCGCCTTCGTACTCACCTGGCACCCCTCGCACGAGCCGCGCCCCGAGCCCGTCGACCCGTACGACGCCCTGGAGCAGAGCCTCGCCGACTGGCGCGAGTGGACCGCCCAGTGCCGCTACGAGGGCCCCTACCGGGAAGCCGTCACCCGCTCCCTGATCACCCTCAAGGCACTCACGTACGCCCCGACCGGCGGCATCGCCGCCGCGGCCACCACCTCCCTGCCCGAGGAGATCGGCGGAGTCCGCAACTGGGACTACCGCTACTGCTGGCTGCGCGACTCCACCCTCACCCTGGACTCGCTCCTCGCCACCGGCTTCCTGGAGGAGGCCCGCGCCTGGCGCAGATGGCTGCTCCGCGCGGTCGCCGGTGACCCCGCCGACCTCCAGATCATGTACGGGCTCGGGGGCGAGCGCAGGATCCCCGAGAGCGAACTGCCGTGGCTGCGCGGTTACGCCGCCTCCGCCCCCGCGCGGGTCGGCAACGCGGCCGCCGACCAGCTCCAGCTCGACGTGTACGGGGAGGTCATCGACTCCCTCTTCCTGGCCCGGTCCGCGGGGCTGCCCGCCGAGCACCACGCCTGGCGGATCCAGATCGCACTCCTCGACTTCCTGGAGCGCAACTGGCACCGCCCCGACGAAGGGCTGTGGGAGGTGCGCGGCCCGCGCCGCCACTTCGTGCACTCCAAGGTGATGGCCTGGGTCGCCGCCGACCGGGCCGTGCGGACCCTGGAGGCCGACCCCTCACTCGACGGCGACGTGAAGCGCTTCCGGGCCATGCGCGAAGCGGTGCACCGGGACGTCTGCGAGAACGGGTACGACACCGAGCGCGGCACCTTCACCCAGTACTACGGCTCGCGCGAACTCGACGCGGCGACCCTGCTCATCCCCAGGGTCGGCTTCCTGCCCCCCGACGACCCGCGCGTCATCGGCACGGTCGACGCGGTGCGGGCCGAACTCGGCAGCAGCGGACTGGTCCGCCGCTACAGCACCGAGGGCGCGTCCGTCGACGGACTGCCCGGCGACGAAGGAGCCTTCCTGGCCTGCTCGTTCTGGCTGGTCGACGCCCTCCACATGACGGGCCGGGAGAAGGAGGCCCGGAACCTCTTCGAACGGCTGCTGGCGGTACGCAACGACGTGGGCCTGCTCGCCGAGGAGTACGATCCCGCCGCCGGACGCCAGCTCGGCAACTACCCGCAGGCGTTCAGCCACATCGGCCTGATCAACAGCGCGCTCACCCTCGGCGGCTCCGGCTGACCCCCGTCCCGCCGCCCGTACGGGCCTCCTCGCGGCGGCGGAGCAGGTCGCCGGACTCCGCGTCGGCCGGCAGGAACGCCTCCAGGTGCAGCTCGGCCAGGGTGACGTCCACGGCCGTCGCGAAGGAGGTCAGGGTGGTCAGCAGCCTCAACTCGCCCTCCCCGGTGCGCAGCCGCAGCGGCACGGCGAAGCCGAGGTGGTCCGGCCCCGGTGCCGCCCCCGGCGGCAGGTAGCCGGTCAACTCCGCCAGGAGCGCGTCGAGTTGCGGATCCGGGTGGGCGGCGGCACGCGCCCGTACGCTCTCCGTGATGTGCCGCCCCCACGCCGCCAGGTTCACCACGCGCGGCGCCATGCCCTCCGGGTGCAGGGCCAGGCGCAGCACGTTCACCGGCGGCTCCAGCAGATGCGCGGCCGCCCCCTCCGACAGCACCCCGAACGCCTCGTTGGCCAGGACGAGTTCGCCGCGCGCCCCCGCCACCACCGCCGGGTACGGCAGATGCCCGGTCAGGATGGACCCCAGGGCTGTCATGGCCGGCTCGATCGCGGCCCCGTCCCGCGGCGTCTCCGCGTAAGCGGGTGCGTAACCGGCCTTCAGCAGCAGCGCGTTGCGCTCGCGCAGGGTCAGCCCCAGCGCCTCGGCGAGCCGTACGACCATCGCCCGGCCCGGCAGCGACCGGCCGCTCTCCACGAAGCTGAGATGGCGCTGGGTGGTCCCGGCGAGCACGGCCAGTTCGAGCTGGCTGACGCGGCGCAGCGTCCGCCTGCGGCGCAGCTCGTGCCCGAACGGAGAGGGTGACGTGGACGCGACAGCGGTGGGGGCCATGGCCCCTTTCTAGCCGCTGCCCGGCGGATCCCGCGATTCCCCGGAGGGAATTGCCGCACGTGTCCCGCGGACCGGAACATCGGCGGGGTCGAAGAGACGACCCGTGACGACCGCCGGAGGCGAAGATGCGTGCGTACCACCTGGAAACACCGGGCGACATCGACGGGATCGTGCTGCGCGAACACGGACCGGCCGTCCCGGAACCGGCCGGCCCCACCGACATCGTGGTCGCCGTCCGCGCCGCCTCCCTCAACAGGCGCGACCTGATGATCCTCCACGGCCGGTACCCGCTGCCCGCCGCCCCCGGGGTGATCGCGCTCAGCGACGGCGCGGGCGAGGTCGTCGCCGTGGGGGAGGCCGTGACCCGGTTCGCGGTCGGCGACCGCGTCTCCTCCTCCTACTTCCCGCGCTGGCGCACGGGCCGGATCACCCCGGACGCCATCGACCAGCCGGGCTGCACCATCGACGGGATGCTCGCGGAGTACGCCGTGCTGGACGAGCAGTGGGCGGTGGCCGTCCCGGCCCACCTGACCTGGGAGGAGGCGGCCACGCTGCCGTGCGCGGCGCTGACCGCGTGGTCCGCGCTGACCGGCGGCGAAGCCCTGCTCCCCGGGCAGACCGTGCTCACCCTCGGCACCGGCCCGGTCGCCCTCTTCGCCGTGCAGTTCGCGAAGCTGATGGGCCTCCGGGTCGTGTCGACCACATCGGACGAGGAGAAGGCAGGCCGCCTCAAGGCACTGGGCGCCGACGCGGTCGTGAACTACCGGCGCCACCCGGAATGGAGCACGCAGGTCAGGGAGGCCACCGACGGGCTCGGCGCCGACCTGGTCGTCGAGACGGGCGGCCCGGACACGATCGAGCAGTCGCTGCGCGCCAGTTCCCTCTACGGCCAGATCGCCCTGCTCATCACCGGCAGCGCGCGCAAGCCGGGGATCGAGGTCTCGAACGGGGCGTACGCGTCGAGCCTCGCCACGATCCGCCGCGAGTTCGTCGGCAGCCGGGAGCGGTTCGAGGCGATGAACCGCGCCGTCACGGCACACGGACTGCGACCGCAGATAGGCCGTGTGCACTCCTTCGAGGAAGTGCACACGGCCTACCGGACCTACGAGGTTGACCCGCCGTTCGGCAAGGTCGTGATCAGCCTCGGGAGTTGACCCGGGGCCGGGCGGGCTACGCCTCCGTGCCCAGGTCGTCCTCAGAGATGGTGACCAGCCAGCGGGTGTCCTGGCGCGGACGCAGGTACAGCGCCCAGTACAGCGTGGCCACGGCGGTGATCCCGCCGGTCCAGAGCAGGTAGGCGGTCTCCTGCTGGGTCAGGATGTACACGAAGACGAGGATCAGGACGATCGGCACGGCCGGCCACAGCGGCATCCGCCAGGCGACGGCCTGGCCGTGCGCCTTGCGGCGGCTGAACAGTGCGGCGACCGCGACGAGCAGGTACATGCCGGTCACGGAGACGCCCGTGACCCCCGCGAGGGTGTCGAGGTTGACGAAGCACAGCGCCGCACCGGGGAGACCGACGATCAGCGTCGCCACCCACGGGGAGCCGAAGCGGCCCAGCTTGGCCAGGGCGTGGTTCACCGGCATCGGCCAGGCACGGTCGCGGGCGGAGGCGAACAGCACGCGGGAGTTCTGGATGACCATGACGATGCCCGCGTTGATGATGGCCAGGGCCACGCAGAGGCTGACGAAGGTGCCGACCGCGGAGTTCGACCAGGCGGTCACCATCCCGCCGATGTCACCGGCGGCCAGCGCCTCAAGGTCGGGGGCGCCCATGGTGATGGCGATGACCGGGACCAGGATGACCGCGCTGGAGATGGCGAGGGTGGCGAGCACGGTGCGGGGCACGTTGCGCTTGGGGTGCTCGAGCTCCTCCGAGAGGTAGACGGCGGTGGAGAAGCCCTGGGTGATGAAGAGGGCGATGGCGAGCCCGGAGACGACCATCATCGCGGTGACGGTGGAGATGCCACCGCCCTCGGCCGCGACCGTGCCGTGCACGAGCGCGTCGGCGCCGCGCTCGGTGTGGGCGAAGCCCAGTACGGCGACGAGCGCCGCGGCGATCACTTCGAGCACCAGGAACACACCGGTGATCCAGGCGTTGGCCCGCAGGTCGAGGAGACCGGCGAGGGTGGCGAGCAGCATCACGGCGGCGCCGGCGACGGGCGCCGGTATCTCGACCACCGGGGCCAGATAGTCGGCCGTACCCATGGCGATCACGGGTGGCACGATCATGACGACCAGGAGGGACATCACGAACACCAGCCATCCGGCGAGCCGGCCGGCCATGGTGGACACCATCGCGTACTCGCCGCCGGCGCTGGGGATGAGCGTCCCGAGCTCCGAGTAGCAGAACGCGACGCCGATACAGAGCAGTGAGCCGATCGCGATGGTCAGCGCGGTCCACGTGCCGAGGTCCGCGAACAGGTCGGGCACGAGGACGAAGAGGGTCGAGGCGGGCGTCACGCACGAGAGCGTCAGCAGAGTGCCGCCGACGACGCCGATGGAACGCTTGAGCTTCTGGGGCGCGGGCCCCGTGGCGGGGGAGAGGGCCTGAGGTGCGCTGATCGTGTCAGTCATCGGTGCGGTGTTCCGATCGGCAGAGCGGGGGGAAATGAGCGCGGGAGCTGTATCGCCTCCGGGGCGGTGGTGAGCAGTGGTTCCGTGGCTCCCGGGCCGACATGCAATCTCCGCGAGAACCGCAGGTCAATAGCTGTTCACCTGCGGATTCCGTTGTAGGTGGCGGGTGCGGGCACCGGTGGCGGCGTAAAGAGCGTGTTAAAACGGCATGGATGACGGGTGCGATAACCGCAGCTCCCGCGCCGAAGAATTTCCCTCCGCTTTGCCGGACGCCGTCCGGCATGCGGACGCCGCCCGGCGGTCGGCGGGCCCGGGCGTGGCGGTGCCGTCCGCCGGTCCTGAAGTCGCTGCCCGTCGGGAGCCGGGCGGCCCGCCCGCCGCCGATACCGTGCCGCCGGCGACACGTCCGGGCGCCCGGACCGCTCGGCCACAGCCGCGGTGACCTTCCCCTACCCGCCTCCGGCGCGGCCCGTGGGCCTGCCCACCGCGCCGTGCCCGCACACCGGCCGCCCAGGGGATCTACGGGGCGCCGCCCGTGCGGGAGGCCAGCAGGAGGGCGATGTCGTCCGGCCGGTCGGGGGAGCTGCCCGCCTCCCCGATCAGCCGGTCGGCCATCTCGGTCAGCGGCGCCGGCCCCGCCGCGGCGAGCGCCGCCCGCAGCCGCTCCACACCGACGTCGATGTCGGTACCCGGCTTCTCGACCAGCCCGTCGGTGTACAGGGCGAGCACCGAGCCCGTCGCCAGCCGCAGTTCCGTCACCGGATACGAGGCCTTCGGGTCGATGCCGAGCACCACCCCGCCCGCCAGGTCGAGCACCTCGGCCCGGCCGTCGGGGTGCCGCATCAGCGGCTGGGGGTGCCCGGCCCGCACCGCCCGCGCCGCTCCCGACACGGGGTCGAGCAACACGTAGCAGAAGCTGGCGAACTGGCCCGGATCCAGGTCGATGAGCAGCCGGTTGGTCCCGCTCGCCACCTCCTGCGGGGAACTGCCGATCAGCGCGAAGGCCCGTACCGCGCTGCGGAGTTGCCCCATGGTTGCCGCGGCCGCCACGCCGTGGCCCTGGACGTCCCCGATGACCAGCGCCAGCAGGCCGTCGTCCGTCTCGATCACGTCGTACCAGTCGCCGCCGACGTCCATGCCGACCGACCCCGGCAGGTAGCGGGCCACCGTGTCCACGTGCTCGCGCACCGGCAGCCGGTGCGGCAGCAGCGCCGACTGGAGGCCCCGGGCGCGGGCCGCCTCGTTGTCGTACCGCTTGGCCCGTTCCAGGGCCTGTGCGATCAGCCCGGCCAGCGCCGTCAGCACCGTGCGCTCCTCCGGGCTGAAGTCGCGCGGTGCGTCGAAGCCGAGGATGCAGGAGCCCACCGGCCGGCCGGAGGCGATCAGCGGGAGGAAGGCGCGGGCACCGACGTGCGCGTCCAGCGGGATCCCCGGGTAGGCGCCGGCCAGCCTCTCCATCGACTCGAAGAACATCGCCCGCCCCGAGGTCAGCGTCTCCACGCCGGGCAGCTCCGCCTCGAGCGAGACGCCGTCGAACCGGTCGAGGAAACCCTTCGGGAACCCGGTCTCCCAGGCCAGGTACAGATGCCGCTCGTCGAGCAGGTAGATCGCCAGCTGACGGCCGCCGAAGGCCGGGAGCAGCTCGTCGGTGACGACCGCCGACACCTGGCGGGCCGTGACCGCCTCCGTCAGCGCGATCGCCAGGGCCACCGGGCGGTACAGGGCCGAGGCCCGGTCGGCCACCGAGCCGATGTTCGCGGTCGGCCGGTCCGCGGACTCGGGAGGGTAGTCGGGCTGCTCGGCGGCGCCGATCAGCACGGTCACCCCGTCGGAGCCGGGGTACAGGTCCACCGACAGCCATTCCCGGGGCCGGTGCCGGCCGCGCAGGACCGGGAAGTGCACCGCCTCGCCCGACAGGAACACCGCCCGGAAGTGGTCCTCGTAGGCGCGCCTCCCGAGCCAGGGCGCCGCCTTCCACAGCACCTGCCCCAGCAGCCGGTCCTCACCGATGCCGAACATCGCCCCGGCGGCCGCGTTCGCGAAGCGGATCCTGCCCTCCCGGTCCACGGACAGCAGGGCCTGCGCGAGCCGGTCCACCGCGGCGTGGGCGCCCCCGCCGGGACGCGGCGGCAGGTACTCCGGGTCACCCTCCCAGACCACCGGCTCCCCGGCCGCGGTGAGCGCCGCGAGCTCACGGGCCAGGTCGGCCGCGGCCTCGCGGATCCGTTCCCGGTCGGCGGCCGCCACGGCCCTGCCGGGGGTCGCCGGGCGCAGCACCATCAGCACCCCGAACCGCTCCGCCCCGGCGGTCACCGGCTCGAACAGCGAACCGAAGGGGAACGGCAGCCCCGCCATCAGCTGGGGGAAGCGCCGCATGGCCGACTCGGGGTCGGGCAGGTGCACGGACTGCCCGGTACGGTACGCCTCCGCCACCGGATAGGGGCGGTTCACCTGCATCCGCCACCAGGAGCGGAACAGCTCGCCCGGCAGGCCCATGAGCACGGCCAGCAGCAGTTCGTCGGTGCGCGAGCGCAGGTAGACCCCGCCCGCGTACCCGCCGACGGCCTCCACGGCACGCGCCGTGCCACGCGCGAGCGCCTCGGCCGTGGCGTCGGGGGCCGGTCCTGGGCTGTCCCCTCTCGCGGTCACACCGCCAGGATGCGCCCTCGGCGGCGGGCAACGCACGCCGGCGGTCCCGCGCGGATCCGCTCGGCATCCGGGTGGCGCCGAGCCGTCCCCGAGGTACTGGGCCGACCGCTTACCTCGTCCGGGGGACATGCGGCCGCAGGCGCCGCAGGCGGCCGCGTGTCGGGGCACCATACGCACGCGTCCCCCACCCCGGCAGGCCACCGGAAGGCAGAGCATGCGCTACCAGTACGACGCCATCGGCGAGCGTTACGCGGAATCGAAGAGCACGGCCGCCTTCTCGGCGGCCGACACCCACACCCTCCTCGGCGCGCTCGACGAACTCGGCGGGGTCCGCGGGCTCGACACCCTCGACCTGGCCTGCGGACACGGCCACAACACCCGGCTGCTGGCCCGCGGCGGGGCCCGCCGGACGGTCGGCGTGGACATCTCCGCGGAGATGATCAGGCTGGCCCGCGCGCACGAGACGACCGGGCGCGCGGCGGACGGCGACCGGTCGGAGATCGAGTACCACGTCGCCGACGCCGCGGGCCTCCCGGACCTCGGCCCGTTCGACCTCGCCACCGCCGTCTACCTGTTCAACCACGCACCCGACCGCGGTTCCCTGCACGCGATGTTCCGGTCCGTCCGCGCCAATCTGCGCGACGGCGGCAAGCTCCTCGCCATCGTGCCCAACGCCGGGGCGTTCCCCCGCGTGGACTGGTCCCCGTACGGGCTGCGGATCATCGACCGGCTCCCGGAGGGCGACGCGCCCCTGCTCAAGGCGCACTTCCTCACCGAGCCGCCGGTGCCCTTCGAGTTCCGCGAATGGGCCCACGCCGACCTCGCCGAAGCGGCCGTCGAGGCGGGGTTCACCACCGTCGGCTGGCAGCCGACCCGGACCCCGCCCGCGGACCCGGTGCGCGACGAGGAGTACTGGACGGGGTACCGGGCCTGGCCGGTCAGCTCCCTGATGACCTGCACGGCGTAGGCCGGGGACGCCGGAGACGTGGCAGCGCGCGAGAGCGGAGGTCAGGCGTCCGCCGTGGCCCGGATCAGTTCCACGATCCGCTCCCGCGCCGCCCGCCCCTCCGGCACCGGCAGCAGCGGGTACCCGTGCGGCAGTCCCGGCTCCTCGTGGAACTCCACGTCCACCTCGGCCGCGAGGGCCCGGGTCAGCAGCTCCCTGCTGTCCGTGGTCAGCACGTCCCGGGTGCCGGTGAACACCGTCAGCGGCGCCAGCCCCGAGAAGGACCCGTGCAGCGGGCTCACCCGCGGATCTTCGGCGGCGAGGGTCCCGGCGTACAGCCGCCCGGCCTCCCGCAGCCCGGGGCGGGCCAGCATCGGATCGGCGGCCTCGATCAGTGCCTGGTCCGGATGGCTCAGGGTCACGTCCAGCCAGGGCGAGATCAGTACGATCCGGGACGGCTGCGCCCCCGTCCGGTCGCGCAGCCGCTGCGCGGCGGCCAGCGCCAGCCCGGCGCCCGCGGAGTCCCCGATGAGCACGGTGCCGCCGGCGCCGCCGCTCTCGATCAGGCCGCTGAGCAGGTCCGCGGCGACGGGGACCGTGCGGTCCGCGGTGCCGCGCGGAGCCAGGATGTACGCGGGCACGACCACCCGGGCCCGTGCCTGGACGACCAGATGCCGGATGAACGCCCAGTGCGGGCGGACCAGCTCGTTGATGTACCCGCCGCCGTGCACGTACAGCACCCGGGTCTCCGGCTCGGTCCCACGGGGCGAGACGTCGTACACCGGCCAGGCGCCGACGAACGTCCGCGCGATCTCGGCGACCCGGCCCAGTGAGCGGGGCGGAAGATGCGACGCGGGCCGCCGCGCGGACTCCGCGACCCGGGTCCGTACCGCCTCGGCGCTCGCGAACCGTCTTCGCCTGCCCGCCGCGATCAGCGCCGCCGACAGCGCCCTGCTGCGCAGACTCGGCACGCCCCTCACCTCCCCTTTTCCCCGGACCGTCGTTCCGGCCCGGGACCCTGCCCCGTCACTGGAGGAGCATAGGCGTGAAGCTGCGCTGTCGACCCGCTTAAGAAAGTCTCGATGGACTGATCACCGCGCCGATCGGCAGATTGGTGCCGTCACCGACGCCGTACGGGCCCGCACGCCCGCGGCGACCCCTTCCGCATGCCTGGAGCCACCGCCATGAAGGCACTCGTCAAGCACAAGGCCGAGCCCGGGCTGTGGCTCATGGACGTACCCGAGCCCGACTACGGTCCGGGCGACGTGCTGATCAAGGTGCTGCGCACCGGCATCTGCGGGACCGATCTGCACATCCGTTCCTGGGACGGCTGGGCGCAGGGCGCCGTCAGGACCCCGCTGGTCCTGGGCCACGAGTTCGTCGGCGAGGTCGCGGCGCTGGGCGCGGACGTCCGTGACATCGAGGTGGGCGCGCTCGTCAGCGGCGAGGGCCACCTGGTGTGCGGCAAGTGCCGCAACTGTCTGGCCGGCCGCCGCCACCTGTGCCGCAGCACCATCGGCCTCGGGGTCGGCCGTGACGGCGCCTTCGCCGAGTACGTGGTCCTGCCCGCGCAGAACGTCTGGGTGCACCGCACCGAGGTCGACCTGGACGTGGCCGCCATCTTCGACCCCTTCGGCAACGCCGTGCACACCGCGCTGTCCTTCCCGCTGGTCGGCGAGGACGTGCTGATCACCGGTGCGGGCCCGATCGGGATCATGGCGGCGGCCGTGGCCCGGCACGCCGGCGCGCGCAACGTGGTCATCACGGACGTCAGCCCCGAGCGGCTGGAGATCGCCCGCAAGGCGGGCGCCACGCTCGCGGTGAACGTGGCCGAGCGCTCCATCGCGGACGCGCAGGCGCAGCTGGGCCTGCGCGAGGGCTTCGACATCGGCCTGGAGATGTCCGGCCGCGCCGAGGCCATGCGCGACATGATCGACAACATGACGCACGGCGGCCGGATCGCCATGCTGGGCCTGCCGGCGCAGGAGTTCCCGGTGGACTGGGCGAAGGTCGTCACCTCGATGATCACCATCAAGGGCATCTACGGCCGCGAGATGTTCGAGACCTGGTACGCGATGACGGTGCTGCTGGAGGGCGGCCTCGACCTCACCCCGGTCATCACCGGCCGCTACTCGCACCGCGACTTCGAGGCGGCCTTCGACGAGGCCGCCACCGCCCGCAGCGGCAAGATCATCCTGGACTGGACGGCGTAACCCGGCGTCGCGGCGGCCCTCGCCGGCCCGCCCCGTTTCCGCGTTCCACAGACCATCTCCCTCCGGCCGGACCCCGCACACCCTCCCCCCTCCGCGGGGTCCGGCCCCCTCACGTCCGCCTCCGCCCCGCCGGAACGGCACACCGCACAAGGAGAACGCAGTATGTTCGAGACCGTCCGCGAAGACCTCCGCGCCACCCTCGACGAAATCCGTGCCGCCGGCCTGCACAAGCCCGAGCGCGTCATCGGCACCCCGCAGAGCGCCGCCGTCGCGGTGACCGCCGGCGGTGCCCCGGGTGAGGTCCTGAACTTCTGCGCCAACAACTACCTCGGCCTGGCCGACCACCCCGAGGTCGTCGCCGCGGCGAAGGACGCCCTGGACCGCTGGGGCTACGGCATGGCCTCCGTCCGCTTCATCTGCGGCACCCAGGAGGTGCACAAGGAGCTGGAGGCGCGCCTGTCCTCCTTCCTCGGCCAGGAGGACACGATCCTCTACTCCTCCTGCTTCGACGCCAACGGCGGCGTCTTCGAGACCCTGCTCGGCGCCGAGGACGCAGTCATCTCCGACGCCCTCAACCACGCCTCGATCATCGACGGCATCCGGCTGTCGAAGGCCCGCCGCTTCCGCTACGCCAACCGCGACATGGCCGAGCTGGAGGCGCGCCTGAAGGAGGCCACCGAGGGCGGCGCCCGCCGCAAGCTGATCGTCACCGACGGCGTCTTCTCCATGGACGGCTACGTCGCCCCGCTCGGGGAGATCTGCGACCTGGCCGAGCGCTACGACGCCATGGTGATGGTCGACGACTCGCACGCCGTCGGCTTCGTCGGCCCCGGCGGCCGCGGCACCCCCGAGCTGCACGGCGTCATGGACCGCGTCGACATCATCACCGGCACCCTCGGCAAGGCCCTCGGCGGCGCGTCCGGCGGCTACGTCGCGGCCCGCGCCGAGATCGTCGAGCTGCTGCGCCAGCGCTCGCGCCCGTACCTCTTCTCCAACTCCCTCGCCCCGGTCATCGCGGCGGCCTCGCTGAAGGTCCTCGACCTGCTGGAGTCCGCCGGTGACCTGCGCGAGCACCTCGCCGCCAACACCGCGCTCTTCCGTACGAAGATGACCGAGGCCGGCTTCGAGATCCTGCCCGGCGACCACGCCATCGCCCCCGTGATGATCGGCGACGCGGCGAAGGCGGCCCGGATGGCGGAGCTCCTGCTGGAGCGCGGCGTGTACGTGATCGGCTTCTCGTACCCGGTGGTTCCGATGGGCGCGGCCCGTATCCGCGTCCAGCTCTCGGCGGCCCACTCCACGGCGGACGTGGAGCGCGCGGTGGCGGCGTTCACGGACGCCCGTGCGGCGCTGGAGGGCCAGGAGGCCTGAGCAGCCCGTGGGGGCCGCGCGGGCCCGGTGACCTGCGCTGCCTGAGACAATGGTGGGGTGATCGATCCCCGCCGGCTGCGCATCCTGCGGGCCGTGGCGGACCACCGTACGGTGACCGCCGCGGCCGCAGCCCTGTACCTCACTCCCTCCGCGGTCTCCCAGCAGCTCGCGGCACTGGAGCAGGAGACGGGGCACGCGCTGCTCACCCGCAGCGGCCGGGGCGTCCGGCTCACGGCGGCCGGCGAGATCCTGCTCGGGCACGCGCACGAGGTGCTGGCGCAGCTGGAGCGGGCCGAAGCCGAACTCGCCGCCTACGCGGGCGGCTCCGCGGGCGAGGTCACCGTGGCCGCCTTCGCCACGGGCATCGCCGAGGTACTGGCCCCGGCCATCGCCCGGCTGGCCCGTGAACACCCCGGCATCCGGCTGCGGGTCCGGGACGCGGAGGGGGACCAGAGCCTGCCGCTGCTGCTGGACGGCGAGGCCGACGTGGCCCTCGCCGTCGAGTACCGGGGCGCGCCGGGAGCGGACGACGGGCGGCTGTCGGTGCTGCCGCTGTACGCGGAACCCTTCGATGCGGTGCTCCCCTCCGGGCACCCCCTGGCCGACCTCCCGGCGGTGTCGCTGGCGGACCTGTCCGACTCGGACTGGGTGGGCCAGTACCCGGGCAACCCGTGCCACGACGTGACGCTGCTGGCGTGCGAACTGGCGGGCTTCCAGCCCCGGTTCGTGCACTCCTCCGACGACTTCCGCGCGGTCACGGCACTGGTGGGCGCCGGGGCGGGGGTCGCCCTGGTCCCGCGGTCCGCCCTGCGCGGCATGGACCTCAAGGAGGTCCAGGTCCGCCCCGTCGCCCCGGCCGGTGGCCCCGCCGAGGGTCCGGCCGCCACCCGCCGGGTCTTCGCGGCGACCCGCCGCGGTGCCGAATCCCACCCGCTGATCGCCCCGGTCCTCGCGGCCCTGGTACGGGAGTCGGAGCGGCTGCCGGAGC
Source organism: Streptomyces sp. NPDC053432 (assembly GCF_055585365.1). Lineage (NCBI taxonomy): Bacteria > Bacillati > Actinomycetota > Actinomycetes > Kitasatosporales > Streptomycetaceae > Streptomyces > Streptomyces sp. NPDC053432. The sequence goes on along the minus strand of NZ_JBVJKF010000002.1, from coordinate 461,001 downwards.
ACTGAGCGGGGGTCCGGCGTCGCTTGTCGTGATCGCCCGGTCCGGCCGGAGCGGGTCCGCCCCTTCGTGCGTTCCCCGGGGGCCGGGCCAGGGGGCCGGGTCCAGGGGGCCGGGTCAGGCCCGCGGGGCCAGCTCCGCCATGGGATCCCAGCCGGTCCGGCCGGGAATGGTCACGTTGATGATTTCGGGGGTCTCGGCGATGGCGGTGGCCATGGCGGCGAGCCCGGCGGTGAAGTGGTCGGACTCGACGTGGGCGACGGCGGCGTCGTCGTCCGCGAACGCCTCCAGCAGCGTGAACCTGTGGGGGTCCTCGACGCTGCGGGACCAGTCGAAGAAGAGGTTGCCCGGTTCGGCACGGGTCGCCTCGGTGAAGGGGCCCACGAGGGACAGCCACGCGTCGGAGTGCTCGGGACGGACGGTGAAGCGCACGGCGATGAAGATCATGGCTCTACGATGCGGCGCGCCGGGGCCGGCGGCCAGCCGGGGACGGGCTCATTCCGGCCCTGCCGGAAACGCGGCCGCGGCCAGCACGAGGAGGGAGCTGATCTCCGCCCGCCGGCGCCGGAAGTCCGCGAGGGGGAGGGAGACGGACAGGGCGTGGTCCGGACGGGAGGGCAGCGGCACGGCCAGACAGGTGTAGGCCGGGTCCGCCTCGCCGACGGAGACCGCGACGCCCCGGCTGCGGACGCCCGCGAGCTCCGCCTCGAAACGCCGCTCGTCGGTGATCGTGTGCTCCGTCAGGCGTGCCATCCCGTGGTCGGAGAGGTAGCGCCGCCGTTCGGCCCGGGAGAGCGGGGCGAGCAGCACCTTGCCGTGCGCCGTGGCGTGCGCGCGGGTTTCCGGGCCGGGCGCGAACGGGTCCTCGGAGTCGGTCAGCGGCGTGGTGCTGTCGATGACGGTGATGCGTCCGCCGCTGTAGGCGGTGAAGTACGCCTCGGCGCCGGTGGCCCGCCGTACGTGCGGCAGCAGCGCGGCGACCGCGGTCCCGGTGCCCAGGTGCCGCTGGAACGACCGGTGCAGGGCGGGCACCCGCGGGCCCGGAGCGTACCCCTCGGGTCCCCGCACCAGATACCCGCGCGCCGTCAGCGGACCCAGCAGGTGGTACGCGGTGGACAGGGAACACCCCACGCGCCGCGCGAGAGCTTTCGCGGTCACGGGCCCCGGCGCATCGGCCACCAGGTCCAGCAGGGCCAGCGCGCGGTCCACGGACTGCGGCACGGACATGTCGTCGGTCCTTTCGGGCGGTGGTCGGACCCCCGAGGCTACCCACCGCCACCCGCACCGGTGATCACGCCGTCGCCCCCGCCCCCCGGGCGACCCGCGGCCGACCCCCGACGCCGCGCCGAGCCGCCCGGCGCTGCGCCCGGCCGCGCTGCGCCGGGCGGGGCCGTGCCGGGCGCGGGCCGGGCTGGGCGGCGCCGTGCCGGGCTGCGCCGTGCAGGGGTGGGCCGGGCTGCGCCGCGCCGGGTCCGCCGCCCCGGGCCCGGCTCAGACCCGTACCACTTCCACCCCCGCCTCCGTGAACCGTTCCGCGACCGCCGCCGACAGGCCCGTGTCCGTGACCAGCACGTCCACCGCCGAGGTTTCGCAGATGCGGGCGAAGGCCCGTACGCCGAGCTTGCTGGAGTCGGCCGCGATCACCACGCGGCCCGCCCGCTCGCACAGCAGGCGGTTGATCGACGCCTCGTCCTCGTGCCGGGTCGCCGCGCCGTCCGCCGGATCGAAGCCGTCCACGCCGAGCACCGCCGTGTCCACCGACAGCCTCCCCAGCACCTGTTCGGCGAGGGGGCCCGTGAGCTCGTACGACTGGGGCCGGGCCACACCCCCCGTCAGTACGATCTTGAACTGGGGACGGATCACGAGCTCGCTCGCGATGTTGAGGGCGTTGGTGACCACCGTCAGCCCCGGCGATCCCGCGGCCAGGTCCGGGCGTCCGGCCAGGGCGCGGGCGACCTCGGTGGTCGTGGTGCCGCCCGTCAGGCCGATCACCTCGCCCGGGCCGATCAGCGCCGCCACCGCTCCGCTGATCCGCTGCTTCTCGGCGGCCCGCCGCGACGTGCGGTAGCGCAGGGGGAGTTCGTACGAGACTCCGTGCGGGGCGGCCCCGCCGCGCGTGCGGACCAGCAACTGCTGCTCGGCGAGCTGGTCGAGGTCGCGGCGGATGGTCGCGGCGGACACGCCGAGGGCGTCCGCGGCCGGCTCCACCTCCAGCTCGCCCTGCTCCACGAGCAGATCCAGCAGCCTCTGCCAGCGCTCTTTGCGGGTCATCAGCAAGCCCCCTCGGGTGTCGCGCCGCCTTCCGGCATGTTCTCTGTTCTCCGTTGGCGTACACGCCGACACTAACTCAGCCGATCACCGCTCATGATGCTTGAAGTTGCGTGAAACTCACCGCTACCTTGCAGAAACACGCAAGGATGGCACACTCGCACCCCACCGCTAGGGAGCCCCATGAGTCACGTCGCGTACGAGTTGAGCACGCAGCCCGAATGCTGGGAACGGGCCGCCGAACTGGCCCCGGCACACCGGGCGGTGCTGCCGCGGCCCGCCGACCGGATCGCGATCGTGGGGTGCGGGACCTCGTACTACATGGCGCAGGCGGCCGCCGTGCTGCGCGAGGAGGCCGGGCAGGGCGAGACCGACGCGTTCCCCGCCTCGGAGTTCCCGCGCCACCGCCGCTACGACCGGGTCGTCGCCCTCACCCGCTCCGGCACCACCACCGAGGTGCTCGACCTGCTCGCGGGCCTGCGCGAGGCGGGGGTCCCCACGACCGCGGTCATCGGCGATCCGGCCACCCCCGTGACGACCCTCGCCGACGAGGCCGTGGTCCTCGACTTCGCCGACGAGCGGTCCGTCGTCCAGACCCGCTTCGCCACCACCGCCCTCACCCTCCTGCGCGCCCACCTCGGCCTGCACACCGCCTCCGTGGTCGCCGACGCCCGCTCCGCCCTCGCCGAGCCGCTGCCCGCCGGGCTGGACGGCCACGGCCAGTTCACCTTCCTCGGCCGGGGCTGGAGCGTCGGGCTCGCCAACGAAGCCGCCCTGAAGATGCGCGAGGCCTCGCTGTCGTGGGCCGAGTCCTATCCGGCGATGGAGTACCGGCACGGGCCGATCAGCGTCTCCGGGCCCGGCACCGTCACCTGGTCGCTCGACGAGGCCCCCGACGGTCTCGCCCAGCAGGTGCGCGCCACCGGCTCCCAGTGGGTGGCCGGGCGGCTCGACCCGCTCGCCGAACTGGTGAGGGTGCACCGCCTCGCCCTCGCCGTCGCCGCCCAGCAGGGGCTCGACCCGGACGCGCCGCGCCACCTCACCCGCTCGGTGATCCTCGCCGCCGGCGAGGAGGCGGTCCGATGAGCCTCGTCCCCGCAGGTCCCCTCGTCGAGGAGGCGGCCCGCGCGGGCCGCGCCGTCGCCGCCTTCAACATCATCACCCTGGAGCACGCCGAGGCCGTCGTCGCCGGGGCGGAGGTGGCCGGCCTGCCCGTCATCCTCCAGCTCAGCGAGAACGCGGTGAAGTTCCGCGGCGGCCGTCTGCTGCCCATCTCCCGGGCGGCCGCCGCCTGCGCGGAGGCCGCCACCGTCCCCGTCGGCCTGCACCTCGACCACGTCAAGAGCTCCGAACTGCTCCGCCAGGCCTGCGACGCGGGCTACAGCTCGGTGATGTACGACGCCGCACAGCTCCCGTACTCCGAGAACCTGGAGGCGACCCGCTCGGCCGCCGACTGGGCGCACGCCAACGGACTGTGGATCGAGGCGGAGCTGGGCGAGGTCGGCGGCAAGAACGGCGCCGCCCCGCTGGACCCCCACGCACCCGGCGCCCGTACGGACCCCGACGAGGCGCGGCGGTTCGTCGCCGACTCAGGGGTCGACGCGCTGGCCGTCGCCATCGGCAGCAGCCACGCCATGACCACCCGGACCGCCGTCCTGGACCACGTACTGCTCGCCCGGCTGGCGAAGAGCGTGGAGGTGCCGCTCGTCCTGCACGGCTCCTCGGGGCTGCCGGACACCGAACTCGCCGCCGCCGTCGCGGGAGGCATCCGCAAGGTCAACATCGGCACCGCGCTGAACGTGGCCATGACCGGGGCCATCCGCGCCCACCTGACCCCGGCGGACCCCCGGCCCTACCTGACGGCCGCCCGCGCGGCGATGACGGAGACGGCCGCGGCTATGATCAACGCCCTGAACTGAGCGGTGGCGGGGGGCGGTCGTGGACACGCAGCGGGGGCGCACGAACCGGCGGAGGTTCCTGCTGATCGCGGGCCTCCCGCTGCTGGCCGTGGGCGGGGGCATGACGTACCTCCTGTGGCCCGAGCCGCACCGCAACCCGGTCCGTACCGACCTCGCGCCGCTGAACGAGCGGTTCGAACCCCACCTCGGGGAGCTGACCGAGGCGCACTGGCTGGGCTACGACATCGACGAGGCGGGCCGGGACAGCCGCAGCATCCCCGGCCCGGACTCCCGGATCCGGCTGGTCGGCGTCGCCCACCTGCCGAAGGGAGGCGCGGCTGCGGTCGTCCGCGCCCCCGGCCGCACCTTCGCGCCCGCCGAGCCGTCCGCGCTGCCCGAACGGCTCAGAACGTACGTGCCCGACGGGGCGACCTGGCAGCACAGCCCGGAGTTCGACGCGTACATGAACGGCACGAGCTCGGACGCGACGAGCGCGTCGGGCGCGTACCACTTCGACGTGGAACGCGACCTCGTCCGCTTCGACGTGCTCTACCTCTTCTCCTGAAGCCCCTGACGCCTGACGCCCCTGACCGGCCGCTCGTCATGGGCCACGAGTTCTCCGGCCGCGTACGCGCCTACGGGCCCGGCGCGAGCGGCCCCGAACCCGGCACCGGGGTGGTCGGCCTGCCCTGGGCGGTCGACGCTCCCTCACCGAGCCGCTCGCCGTCGGCTTCGGCAACGTCGCCCGCACCACGGCCGGCGAGGGCACCCCGGCCGTGGTGACCGGCTGCGGCCCCGTGGAGCTGGGGGAGTTCGCCGCCCTGCTCGAACGCGGCGCCGGGCCGGTCGTCGCCTCCGACCCGTCGGCGCTGCGCCGCGCGGCGGCGGCCCGGCTGGGCGCGCACGCCGTGCCGGACCCGGCCGCCGGTGGGGACCCGGTGTCCTACTGCGCCGAGCTGGCCGGGGCGGGGGCACGGCCGCTACCCGCCGCGGGACTTCGGCGCCACCCTCGACCGGCTCGCCGACGGGCGCGTCGACGCGGCCGCCCTGGTCACCGGCGAGGCCGGCTTCGGCGGCCTGGACGCGGCCTTCGCCTCGCTTCGCCGCCCGGAGGAGCACATCAAGGTCCTGATCGGGCCGGGACTCCAGGGGGACGGGATCAGCGCGGTGCGAGCCGGGCCTCGTGGCACCGGAGCCCCTGCCACTCGGCCCGCTCCGGGCGGGCGCCCCGGGCCAGGGACCGCGTGCCCTCCGCGATCGTGAGGGTGCGCTCGGTGGAGAGGCAGACGGCCACGAACCACACGGTCCGCCCGGTCCCGACGGTCTCGTCGTAGTACCAGTCCGCGGTGACGCCGCCGCCCGCCGGCCCGCCCGACACGAAGGGCCGCTGCAGGAAGTCCTGCACGTGCAGGGGGAAATGACCGAGCACCCCCTGCGCCCGCGCGTCCAGGCCGAGCCGCAGGACCGGAGCCCCCGGCGCGCCGGGCGCCGCGGCCCGCCCGCCCGGCGACGACTTCCCGTCGAAGCTCCGGCTGCGCAGCGAGCCCGGCTCCAACCGGACCCGCTGCCCCCGGAACTCCGCTACGCCGTCCCGCAGTTCCTGCCGGAGCCGGCAGAGCCCGCGGTCCCCGGCCACCAGGGCGGAGGGCCGCCCGTCGGCGTCCGGCCCGGCCCACCAGGTCAGGGTCCGGCCGGCCTTCTCCAGCAGCCGGGCCGTGACGTCCGCCGGCAGGCCCTCCCAGTACTGGTGGCGCGCCGGCACCGCGGGGTCGACGGGGAGGTCCCCCGGCTCGTGGATCTGCGTCACCGCCCGGCCGTACCCGGCCGCTTCGCGGCGCCGTGCGTCGTGGTCCACGTACGTACTCCTCACCCGAGTGGATCCGGGGCCGGCCTTCCGGATTCCCGCACCCTTCCGAATTCTTGCAACAGGTTCTACTGTGACCGCCGCCATCACCACCGCCGCAGCGAACCGGCTGGACCGCGAGACTCCCGGAGGGGCCGTGCACCTCGAATACACGCCTGAGCAGCAGCAGTTGCGCACCGAGCTGCGCGCCTACTTCGCCGAGCTGGTCCCCGAGGACGTCTACTCCCGCTACGAGGACCCCGCCGCCCAGAAACGGTTCTACCGGGAGACCATCCGCCGGCTCGGGGCGGACGGCTGGCTCGGGGTCGGCTGGCCCAAGGAGTACGGCGGACGCGGCATGACCCCGATGGACCAGTTCATCTTCTTCGACGAGGCCGCGCAGGCCGTCGTGCCGCTGCCCCTGATGGCGCTCAACACCGTCGGCCCCACCATCATGCAGTTCGGCACCGACGAGCAGAAGGCGTACTTCCTGCCGAAGATCCTCGCGGGCGAGATCGACTTCGCCATCGGCTACAGCGAACCCGACGCGGGCACCGACCTCGCCGCGCTCAAGTGCAAGGCCGTGCGCGAGGGCGACGAGGAGACCGGCACCTACGTGGTCGACGGCCAGAAGATCTGGACCACCAACGGCGACACCGCCGACTGGGTCTGGCTCGCCGTCCGGACCGACCCGGACGCTCCCGCTCACAAGGGCATCACCATGCTCCTCGTGCCCACCTCGGACCCGGGGTACTCCTGCACCCTCATCAACACCCTCGCCTCGCACGACACCACGGCCAGCTACTACGAGAACATCCGCGTCCCCGCGAGCCGCCGCGTCGGGCAGGAGAACAAGGGCTGGCGGCTGATCACCAACCAGCTCAACCACGAAAGGGTCACCCTCGCCGCCCACGGCACCATGGCCATCCGCGCCCTCCACGACGTCCAGCGCTGGGCCGCCGCGACCGAACTCGCCGACGGCCGCCGCGTCATCGACCTGAACTGGGTCCGCGGCCGCCTCGCCCGCACCCACGCCCGCCTCGACGCGATGAAGCTCCTCAACTGGCAGATGGTCAACGCGGTCGAGCAGGGCACGCTCACCCCCCAGGACGCCTCCGCCGTCAAGGTGTACGGCTCGGAGGCGCGCAGGGACGCGTACGCCTGGCTGATGGAGGTCGTCGGCGCGGCCGGCTCCCTCAAGGACGGCTCGGCCGGCGCGGTCCTGCACGGCGAACTGGAACGCGGCTACCGCAGCGCCGTCATCTTCACCTTCGGCGGCGGCAACAACGAGATCCAGCGCGAGATCATCTCCTGGATCGGCCTGGGCATGCCCCGCGTACGCAGGTGACGGCGACGACCTCGGCGGCGGCCCGTGGGAGACGTTCCGGGTTGCGCCGCCGCGGGTCCGCGACACCCTGGAAGAGTCCGCCGGCCTTCGTGCGGGACGGGAGCGGCCCACTCCACGGCCCCAGCGGCCGGACCCCCGGGAGGGGCCCGACCGGTACCCGGCAAAGGGCCGACCGGCCCAAGCGGGCCGACGCGACACGGGCACAGCCTGGCGGTGGACCCTTCCGCACCGCACACAGAGAGAAGGCCGCGCCATGAAGGCCCTCGTCTTCCACGGGCCCGGACGGACCTCCTGGCAGGACGTCCCGGACCCCGCGATCAAGGACGCCGCGGACGCGATCGTCCGGGTCGACGCCGTCACCATCTGCGGCACCGACCTGCACATCGTCAAGGGCGACGTACCGGAGGTCACGCCGGGCCGCGTGCTCGGCCACGAGGCCGTCGGCACCGTCGTGGAGACCGGCGGCGACGTACGCACCGTCCGCCCCGGCGACCGCGTCCTCGTCTCCTGCATCTCCGCCTGCGGCCGCTGCCGGTTCTGCCGCGAGGCCCGCTACGGACAGTGCCGCGGAGGCGGCGGCTGGGTCCTCGGCCACACCATCGACGGTACCCAGGCCGAATTCGTGCGCGTCCCGTTCGCCGACCTCTCCGTCCACCCGCTCCCCAGTGCACTGCCCGGCCACGAGGCGGTCCTGCTCGCGGACATCTTCCCCACCTCGTACGAGGTGGGCGTCCTCAACGGGAACGTCCGCCCCGGCGACACCGTCGTCGTGGTCGGTGCCGGCCCCATCGGCCTGGCCGCCATCGCCACCGCCTCGCTCTACAGCCCGTACCGGACCATCGTCGTCGACCTGGCCGCCTCCCGGCTCGCCGCCGCCCGCGACCTCGGCGCCGACGCCACCGTCAGCGCCCGGGAGGAGCCCGAGCGACTGGTGGAGGACCTGACCGACGGACTCGGCGCGGACGTGGTCATCGAAGCCGTCGGGGTGCCCGAGGCCTTCGAGCTGTGCACCCGGATGGTCCGCCCCGGCGGCCGGGTCGCCAACATCGGCGTCCACGGCAAGCCCGCGACCCTCCACCTCGAAGACCTGTGGATCAAGGACGTCACCCTCACCACCGGCCTCGTCGACACCTCCTCCACCCCCATGCTGATGCGCATGATGGCCGCCGGCCGCCTGCCCGGGGCCGCACTGGTCACCCACCGCTTCGAGCTGGACGAGATGGAAGAGGCGTACGACGTCTTCTCCGGCGCCGCGGACACCGGCGCCCTCAAGGTCGTCCTCGGCGGACCGCAGCACGACACGGTCGCCGTACCGACCCAGGAGCAGTGATCACCGTGAAGAGCAACCCCGGAACCGCGCACCCGCCGTCCGCCGGGGCCGCCGGCCGGACCGACCTGGGCCGCCGTCTGGCGGCCCGCCGCGAGGCGCTCCACCTCACCCGCGAGGAACTGGGCCGGCGGTGCGGAGCGGACGGCACGTACATCGCGTACCTGGAGGAGCACGCGGCCTCCCCGTCCATCGGCACCCTCGTGCGGCTCGCCGACGTGCTCGGCGTCACCGTCGACGACCTGACCGGCGCGAGCGCGAGCCGGGTCCGCGGCCGGTCCACCGCCCGCCGCGACGCCGTGATGACCGAACTGGACGAGGACGCGTGCCGGTCGCTGCTGGGCACGCACGGAGTGGGCCGCATCGCCGTCTTCACCGCCGAGGGCCCGGCCGTCCTCCCCGTCAACTACATGGTCGCGGGCGACGACATCGCCTTCCGGACCGCCGCGGAAGCCGTCGCGGCCAGGGCGGCGGGGACCGAGGCCGCCTTCGAGATCGACAACATCGACGACGTCACGGCCGGCGGCTGGAGCGTCCTGGCCGTCGGCAGGCTGGAAGCCGTCACGTCCCCCGACGAGATCCGGCACCTGACGGCCGCGGCCCGGTCCCAGCCCTGGGCCGGCGGCCCGCGCACCCACTGGATGAAGATCACCCCCGTCCGGCTCACCGGCCGCCGCGTGTCCCACAGAACATGAGCCGGGTGCGCGCCGTCGTCTTCGACACCGACGGAGTGCTCCTGGCCACGGCCGGCCGTCACGCGGCCGCCTGGAAGGAGACCTTCGACGGCTGCCTGGCCCAGTGGGGGAAGCGCACCGGAGAGGAGCCGGGCCTTCTTCCGGAAGTACGGCCGGGAGAAGGCCCGCGCCCCTTCGACGCCGTCCACGACTACCGGGACCTCGTCGACGGCAGGTCCCGGCTCGACGGCGTACGCGCCTTCCTCGCCGCGCGCCGCATCGACCTCCCGCCCGGCACCCCCGGAGACCCGCCTGGATGCGGCACCGTGCACGCGGTCGCGGCCCGCAAGGAGGCGGTCTTCTCCGAGATGCTGCGGACCGAAGGGGCCGAGGCCTTCGACGACGTCGGGCCCGTGCTCCTGCGGTTGCGGGAGATGGACGTCGGATGCGCGGCGGTCTCCGCCTCACGGCACGCCCGCACCCTGCTCCGGTCCGCCGGACTCACCGGCTTCTTCGGCGCCCTGGTCGACGGCCGGGACGCGCAGGCGCTCGCCCTCCCGGGCAAGCCCGACCCCGCGCTCTTCCTGGAGGCGGCCGGCCGGCTCGGAGCCGTCCCCGAGCACACCGCCGTGGTGGAGGACGCCCTCGTCGGTGTCGAAGCGGGCCGAGGCGGCCGCTTCCACCCGGTCGTCGGACTCGACCGCGGCCGCGACCCGCGCGCGGCGGACGCACTGCGCGCGCACGGCGCCGACCTCGTCCTGCCCGATCTCCTCGGTCTCCCCGCCGCACTCGGCGGCCGCCGGCCGTGAACCCGTGCCGGCGCCGGGAGTGTCCGCACTACGCTCCCCGGACGTGCCGACGGCCTGCGCATCGACCCGGATCCGCGTACGCCCGGGGGGCCTTTGGTCCCCGGAGGGATGCCTGCTCCACGTGTGGAACATGCTCCGGTCCGTGGGTAACGTGGTGACCATGCTCGACGGCGTGGACGAGATCGCCGGGGGACACGGAGGGACCCCGAGGGTCCTCACGATCCAGATGCGTGACGAATTCCCCGGACTCGAAGCCCACGGCGACGCGGCGAAGAGCCCCTCGGTCGCAGGGGCCCCGGTCGCGGCGCCCCAGCGGGCGGACCTGCTGGTCATGGGCGGCTGCCGGGCCCCCACCCGGCTCGGACTCGGCCGCAACCCGGGCCCGGCCACCCACGGAGTCCTCCACCACGCGCACGGCCCGGTCCTGCTCGTCCCCCGGTCCGGCGGCCGGTCATGACCGCCGAGTGGGAGGGCGCCCGCGACATCGTCCTGGGCATCGACCCGGCCCGGGACTGGCACCTCCCCCTGGCCTGGGCCGCCGACGAGGCCTACCGCCGCGCGCTGCCGCTGCGGCTCGTGCTGGCGGTGCCGCCGGAGCACGACACCCGGCACCCCGGGGAGACCTCCCGGCAGACCGCCCTGCGCAGAGCGGGCGCCGACAGGCTGGACGAGGCCAGGGGCTGGGTCCAGGAGCGGCGGCCGGAGGTGGACGTCACCACCGAACTCGTCGCCGGGACCCCCGCCCACGCCCTGGTGACGCAGGCACGGCACGCCCGCCTCGTGGTCCTCGGCTCCCGGCACCTGGGACGCATCGCCGAGTTCTTCAGCGCCGGCTCGACGCTGGTTCCGGTGACGGCCCAGGCCCCCTGCCCGGTCGCCGTGGTGGGCGACGCCGAACACGTCACCCAGACACCGCCGTACCTCGTCGTCGGCATCGACGGCAGCGCCGCCGCGGCGGACGCCCTGGCCTTCGCGTTCGACGAGGCCGACCGGCGGGGCGCCGAGCTCAGGGTCGTCTGCGTCCGGCAGAGGTCGATGCTCATGCCGGACGACGAGAGAGCCGCGATCGCGGAGCAGCGCATCCTGCTGGTGGAGGCCACCGCCGGCCTGGCCGGCGAGTCCCCGGACGTGCGGGTCACCCACGAGGTCCTCTCCGGCCACCCGGTCGAGGAACTGGCCCGGGCGGCCGAGCACGCGCTCGCCGTCGTCGTGGGGCGCCGCGGCCGCGGCGGCTACACCGGCATGCGGCTCGGTTCCGTGGCCCACGGCCTGCTGCACCGCGCCCACTGCCCCGTGATCACCGTGCCCACCGGAGGGACATGAGCGGGGGCACCACGACCGCGGCCCCCCGGATCGTCTCGGCCAAGCGGCGGCGCGGATCGTCTCGGCCAAGCGGCGGCGCCGAGCGTGCCGGCCTGGTCCGTGCGGACGTCCACGACGCCCTCGACCGTGCGGATCGCCCGCGCGAGCAGGGACGCGAGCGCCCGGTCCCGTAGCGGACCGCGCAGGGTGACAACACCGTCCTCGACGGTGAAGTCCGCGGTCGCGCCGGGAGCCAGTTCGGCGAGCACGGCCCGGCGGATCTCCTCTTCCAGCTCCTCGTCGGGCCGCAGGAACACCTTCAGGAGGTCACTGCGGCTGACCACACCCTCGAGCATGCCGACCGCGTTCACGACGGGAAGGCGCTTGACGTGCCTGCGCGCCATGATCCGGGCCGCCTCGGCGAGAGGAGCGTCCGGACGGACGGTGACGGCGGGGGCCGACATGAGCTCCTCGGCCAGCACCCCGCCGGCCTTGGACGCCTCCTCCAGCTGGTCGGGAAGCACGGGCTCGGTGCTCCGGAACTCCTCCTTCGGCAGGAGGTCCGCCTCGGAGACGACGCCGACGACGCGGCCCTCGCCCTCCAGCACGGGCACCGCGCTGACCTTCCACTGGTGCATCAGCTCGACGATCTCCTTGTAGGACGCCTCACGGCCGATCGCGACCGCGGTGTGCGTCATGACGTCACTGACGGTGTAGCGGGATGCGGGCATGACCGGGCTCCTTCGCCGTGCGGGGGATCAGAGCCGGCTGCCGCTGCCGTACGGCGCGTAGAGGTCGAGCAGCCGGACACGGGCGGCCTGCAGCCGGTGGGCGAGGACCTGCCCGACCCAGTGCCCGACGGCCGAGCCGAAGCGGTCGTCGGCCTCCATCAGCGACCGGACGCGTTCCGCGTCGAACTCGTAGGCCCGGACCGGGGTCACGGCCTCGGCGCCGAGCCTCCACGCGTACGGCTTGAAGAGCCACGAGCAGCCGACCAGCTGCCCGGCCCCGAGGTCCTCGATGACGGCCGCACGCCGGCCGGGCACGTGCACGTCCAACGTGACGGTGCCGGTGCGGACGATCCAGAACCGGTCGGCGTGCCCGCCCTCGCGGAAGATGCGGGTGCCTTCGGCGAAGTCGACCTCGCGGGCCTGCTCCATCAGCAGGGAGCGGCAATCGGCGGGCAGCGCCACGGCGATACGGGTGGGGGAGGGGGTGCTCATGGACGGCCTCCAAGTCCGGGTCGGGGTCGGTCCACGAAGGACCCAGGTCCGGGTCCGGGCCCGTCTTCAGTCTTCGCCGCCCCGTCCGTTACCGGCATGGGCCCTGTGGTCCCCTCGGGGGCCCGAACGGCCCATGCCCGGCTCCGCCCCGTCCGGGGATCCTGGCAGCAGACGGCCGCAGACCCACGGTCGCCCCGTCCCGAGATCTGGCAGGTATGCGATGTACTGGAACGATCACATGGGTGCGTGGGGCTGGTTCGCGATGTCCCTGACGACGTTGATCGTCTGGGTCCTGATCGTCGCCGCCGTCGTCCTGGTGGTCCGCGCCCTGAAGCACGACGGCGCGGTCGGACGAGCGGCACCGGGACCGGGTGCCGGTCCCGCCGGAGACGCCGAGCCGCTCCTCGCGGAGCGATACGCCAGGGGTGAGATCGACGATGAGGAGTACACGCGGCGGCTCACCGTCCTGCGCAGCCACGCCCGGGGCACGACGGGCCGCTGAGATGCCGGAAGGAACCGGGCCGCGCCCGGCCCCGCCCGAGCCGAGGTGTCCGCGATGAACAGCCGTCCAGCCGGAGAGACCGCCGGTCCGCCGCCCACTGCCCCGCCCGTACGGAGGGCGGAGGACCTCGGGGCGGCCGAGGCGCTGGAACTGCTCGCCACCGTCGCTGTGGGCCGGATCGTCTTCACGCTCAACGCGCTGCCTGCGGTGCGCCCGGTGAACCACGTCCTCGACGCGGGGGACATCGTCATCCGCGTCCAGGACGACTCGACGCTGGCCGCCCTCCTCACGGCCCATACCGGCACGGGCGTGGTCGTCGCCTACGAAGCCGACGCCATCGACCCGGCCGACCACGTGGGATGGAGCGTGGTCGCCACCGGCTTCGCCACCGCCGTGACCGACCCGCACGAGATCGACCGCTACACCGACCTCCTGCGGCCTTGGGTGGACGGCGCGTCCTCCGGCGCCATCCGGATCAGGCCCGACCTCGTCACCGGCTTCCGGCTGCGGCCGGGCGGCCCTTAGGCCGCCCACGAGGCCACCCGGGCCGGGAAAACGCAACTTCGACAGGGCCCGAAGAGGCGGCTACCTTCACCTCGTCCCGGGCGGTCGCCCACGGTCGCAACGGAGTTGCTCCGGGCTGAGCCGCCCCCACGGGACGGCGCGGTTTCCTCAGGAAGAGACGCATGCCCCATTTCGCGCTGTACACGTTCGGCGTCCTGACGTCACCTCTCGCCGATCCCGGCCCGCTCACGCGCGAGTTCTACGACAGGGGCGAGGACGTCTACCGGGAGATCGGTCAGCACCCCGGGTACCTCGCCCGCGCCGAAGCGGCGGACGGCGACCGGGGCGTGCTCTTCGGCGCCGACTGGGGCGCATGGGGGGAGTTCACCGTACCGGCCTGGTACGGCAAGGGCCGTACGGCGGAAACCACCGCCCTGGCCACGAGCCTCTCGCTCTGGACCGGCCTGCGCCCCGCCTTCGAGGCCGTCTACACCGGTCCGCACCGTGTGGCGCTGAACAGGCGTCACGACTGGTTCGAGAGGAGAGAACACCCGAGTCACGCGGGCTGGTGGGTCTCCGACGGCGTGGTACCCACCTGGAAGGAGGGGGTTTCCCGGCTGGAACACCTCCACGAGCACGGCCCCGCCCCGCACGCCTTCACGTTCCGCCACTCCTTCGCCCCGGACGGAACTCCGACCGGGCCCGGGAAGAGGCCGGTCAGTCGCGCCCCCCGTAGTTCATGAACCAGTGGGTGTCGAAGAAGCGGGCCATCGTGAACCGGTGGTGCGGGTCGACGAGGATGCGGCAGACGAACTCCGCGGCCCGGCAGCCGAAGGCGACGTCCTCACCGTCGCAGGACCGGACGACGACGGGCCAGCGGTCGGGGTCGTCCCCCTCGGCCCTCCAGCAGTACAGGTCCTCGTGCTCCGTACCCGCCCAGATGAGCAGGCCGTCCGCCCTGAGAGCCGTCCACGGCTCCTGGTTGAGGCCGAGGAATCCGTCGAAGGCGCCGTCGCCGAACGTCTCGACCATGCGCTTGTAGTCGCTCGGCAGCGCGGTGCCCAGGCGGGACTCCACCGCCGACCAGTCCACGTCCGGCCGCTGGGCGGGCTCCGTCCAGCCGGTGATCCGTATGAGGCGCTCCATCCAGTCGACCTCCCCGGCCCTGTCCCCGTCCTGGTCCCCGTCCCGGTCCTGGTCCCGGGCCACGGCCGCGGCTTCCGGTACCTCCCGGCGAGCGACCACCAGCACCGGGCGCTCCTCCCCCTCGGTGTCCCGCGCCGTACCCGTGCCGATCCACTGGTTCCCGTACGCCCAGGCCCGCATCTTCACGGCCCGGTCCCCGAAGGGGAGCAGGAGGGCCGCGCCCCTGGACTCGTCGACCGTCGGATCGGTGAAGCCGTCCAGGACGAGGGTGCGCGCGGCGCCGTACCTGCCGCCGAGCAGGTCGGCCAGCTCCTGCGCGTCCAGGTCGTCGGGCAGGTAGAGGTAGCCGTCCTCCTGGCCGAGCTGGGCCAGGAGGTCGTTGACGGTCGCTTGTGTGAGCTCCATGGCGGACAGTCAAGCGCACGGCTCCGACAGCGGAGTCCAGGGGCAGTGCCCGCTCCGGTCTTCCCTCCACGGGTATCCATTCGATCAACAGTGTTCCTAATTGATCGACAACTCACTTATAGTGACCTCTCGTTAACGGCTGGAACGTAACCTTCCTTTTGCGCCCGTACTGAGAGTCTGGTTGATGTCGGCGTCGCCCACCCCCTTCCGCCCTTCCGTGATCGCCCTGCTGCTGACGGCAGTCGGCGGCGGCACGCTCGCCACGGCGGCGGTGGCCGCGGCGCCCCCCGGCGTCCAGGCGCCCCTCGGCTGGTTCGCCGGCTTCGGCGTGCTGCTGCTGGCCGCCGCCGCGTTCGCTGTCTCCTGGTACAGCCGGACCGCCCGCAAGCACCGGTCGCGGGCCGAGGCGCTGGCCCGGGAGCTCGCTTCCCGCGACGCGTACCTCGCCCACGTCACCCACGAGGCGGGCCGTGACGCCACCGCCCGGCAACAGCAGCACGCGGCCGAGACCGCCGCGCTGGAGGCCGCCCGTACCGAGGCCGTCGAGCGGCTCACCAGGGAGCACGAGGAGCGGACCGCCGAGCTGGTCCGCGCCGGCGAGGCCGCGACGGCCCGGCTGGAGGCCGACCTGCGCCGCGCCGAGTCGGGCCGGGCCGCCGCCCTGGCCGCGGCGGCGAACGCCGCCGGTCGCATGCAGGCACTGGCCACGAGCATGCTCGCCGACCTGCGCGAGATGGAGCACCGGCACGCTGACGAGGACGTCCTCGCGGACCTGCTGCACCTGGACCACCGCACCGCCCAGGCCGGCCGGCTCGCCGACTCCGTGGCCGTGCTGTCGGGCGCGCGGTCCGGCCGCCGGTGGGCCCGGCCCATCGTCATGGAGTCGGTGCTGCGCGGGGCGATGGGCCGGATCGGGGGCTACCAGCGGGTGCGCCTGCACTCCGTCAGCGAGGCCGCCGTCGCCGGGCACGCCGCCGAGGGCGTGATGCACGCGCTGGCCGAACTCATGGACAACGCCGCCAACTTCTCCCCGCCGACCGCCGAGGTCCACGTGTACGTGGAGGAGGTCCCGGCCGGGGTCATCATCACCGTGGAGGACAGCGGTCTGGTGATGAGCGACGTGCAGCTGCGCCGTGCCGAGGCCGCCGTCGGCTCGGACCCGCAGGACCTGGCCGGGCTCTCCGGGACCAGGCTCGGCCTGGCCGTGGTGGGCCGCCTGGCGCGCAAGTACGGCCTGACGGTGTCCTTCCGGCCGTCCGCCCGCGGCGGCACCGGCGCGCTGATGCTCATCCCGCAGGACCTGATCAGCCGTACCCCGGCCGTGACGCCGGCCGCTCCCACGGTGGCCCTGCCGCCGGCGCCCGCCCGCGCGGTCCCGGCGCCGGGTGAGGCCCCCGGACAGCTGCCCTCGCGTACGGGCGACCACGCCGTCTCACGGGTCCCGGCCGCCCGGACCGCCCCGGGGTCCGGCGGCGAGCCGGAGGCCGTCCACGCCGGTCCCGGCGAGGACGACGGCCTGCCCGCCGACGGAACGCTGCCCGCCGACGGCGCCCTGCCCCGGCGCAAGCGGGGCCGCACCATGGCCGCGGCCCACCCGGACGGTCCCGAAGCCACCGCCCGGGCCCGTACGGAGACCCCCGCGTCCGGCGCGGCCGCCGGATCCGTGGCCCGCTTCGGCAGCTTCCGCCAGGCGGTCCGGGGCCCCGGCCGGACCGGACCCGACGCGCCCGGACCCGCAGGACCCGATGCGCCCGGTGCCCGAGCCCCCGGTGCCGGAGCCCCCGGTGCCGGAGTGCCCGGATCCGAGACGGCCGTACCCCCGCGCGAGTCAGCGTCCCCGAACTCCCCCCATCCGGAAGGCGATCCCCGATGACCGGCACCACCACCGACGAGACGCTCAGCTGGCTCCTGGAGAACCTCCTGGAGCGCACCCCCGGCGCCCGGCACGCCCTCGTCCTCTCCCGGGACGGGCTCAAGCTGTGCCGGACCTCGGGGCTGTCGGTCGATCAGGCCGACCAGCTCGCCGCGATCGCCGCGGGCATCCAGAGCCTCTCGCACGGCGCCTCGGTCGAGTTCGGCGACGGCACCGGCGGAGTCCGCTCCGCGATGGCCGAGTTCTACGGCGGCATCCTGTTCATCGTGGAGGCCGGTGAGGGCGCCCATGTCGCGCTCGTCGCCGACGAGGAGGCCGACGCCGGACTGGTCGGCCACAACATGGCCGAGCTGGTGGAGCAGTTGGGCGAGCACCTCGTCGCGAGGCCCCGGGGATGAGCCGCGGCAGGCCGGGACGGGACGACTCCCCGGACCGGCTCTACACCCTCACCGGCGGCCGCAGCAGCTCCGGTTCGGACGCGTTCGACCTGGTGACGCTGGTGCTCGCCGAGTGCGATCCGGTGCCCGGCATGCAGTCCGAGCACGCCGCGATCCTGCGCCTGTGCCGTTACCCGACGGCCGTCGTGGAGGTCGCCGCGGAGCTCGGGCTGCCCGTGTCCATCGTCCGGATCCTGCTCGCCGACCTGCACGACACCGGCCGGATCAGCGCCCGGCACCCGCGTGCGACCGCCCACAGCCTTCTCGACCCCGACCTCCTGGAGCAGGTGCTCGTTGGACTCCGCAACCTCTGAACAGCCCGCACAGCGCCTGACCCTGCACAGCACCGCCGACAACGGTCTGAAGATCGTCATCGTGGGCGGGTTCGGAGTCGGCAAGACCACCATGGTCCGCTCGGTCAGCGAGATCCGTCCGCTGAACACCGAGGAGACGATGACCCAGGCCGGCCAGGCCGTCGACCGCACCGAGGGCGTCGCCGGGAAGTCCACCACCACCGTCGCCTTCGACTTCGGCCGGATCTCCCTCGACGCCCACAACGTCCTCTACCTCTTCGGAGCGCCCGGCCAGGAGCGGTTCTGGTTCCTGTGGGACCGGCTGTTCTCCGGCACCCTCGGCGCCGTGGTACTGGTCGACACCCGTCGGCTCGCCGACTCCTGGTACGCCATCGACCGCCTGGAGCACCACGGAACGCCCTTCCTGGTCGCCTGCAACGACTTCGGCGGCCCGGCGCACACGCCCCAGGAGGTCCGCGACGCCCTCGACCTCGCGGAGGACGTACCGCTGGTGTTCTGCGACGCCCGCTCCAGGGAGTCCAGCAAGCAGGTACTGATCTCCCTCGTCGAACACCTGAGGACCGCCGCCGCCCGACCCCCGCAGCCGATCCAGCAGAAGACCCCGGAGCCCGCCCCGTGACCACCCCCGAGCCGCAGCCCGTTCCGCTGAGCGGCCCCCGGTTCCAGACCGACCCCCAGGACCTGTACCGGCAGATGCGCCGCGACCACGGCCCGGTCGCCCCCGTCGTCCTGGACGGCGGCATACCGGCCTGGCTGGTCCTCGGCTACCGGGAACTGCACCAGGTCACCAGCGACCCGGCGCTGTTCTCCCGCGACTCCGGACTGTGGAACCAGTGGGACCACATCCCCGCCGACTGGCCCCTGCTGCCCATGATCGGCCGTGACCAGCCGTCGATCCTCTACACCGTCGGCGAACGCCACGGGCAGCGCGCCGCGGTGGTCTCCGGCGCCCTGGAGGCCATGGACCCCTTCGGCCTCAAGGCCCGTACCGAGCGCTTCGCCGACGAGCTCATCGACGGGCTGTGCGGCAAGGGTTCCTGCGACATCGTCGCCGAGTACGCGATGCTCCTGCCGCTGCGGGTGCTCGCCAGCATCTTCGGCTTCCCCGACGAGCAGGGCCCCGGCCTGGTCACCGCCATGAACGACATGATCAACGGTCAGGAGCGGGCCCTGGAGGGGCAGGCCCACATCAGCGCCGCCATGGGGGCACTGCTCGCCGCCAAGTCGGCGTCCCCCGGTGACGACGTGGTGTCCCGGATGCTCGCCAACCGGTCGGGCTTCACCCCCGTCGAGGTCGCCCAGGACCTGATGGTGATGCTGGCCGCGGGCCACCAGCCCACCGCCGACTGGATCGGCAACTCGCTGCGCCTGATGCTCACCGACGACCGGTTCGCGGCCTCCCTGGCGGGCGGCCGGCACAGCGTCGCCGAGGCCATGAACGAAGTGCTGTGGGAGGACACCCCCACCCAGAACGTGGCCGGCCGCTGGGCCTCCCGCGACACCCGGCTCGGCGGGCGCTCCATCGCCGCCGGGGACCTGGTGCTGCTGGGCCTGGCCGCCGCCAACGCCGACCCGCTCGTGCGGACCGACGGCGGCGCCCTCACCGGCGGCAACAACGCCTTCTTCTCCTTCGGTCACGGCGAGCACCGCTGCCCCTTCCCGGCCCAGGAGATCGCCGAGACCATCGCCCGCACCGGCATCGAGGTGCTCCTCGACCGGCTGCCCGACATGGACCTGGCGGTGCCCGAGCAGGACCTCGCCCGCCGCCCGTCGCCCTGGCTGCGCGGACTCACCGCCCTCCCCGTGACCTACACCCCGACACCCGCCCTTGGAGCCACCCGATGACGTGCCCCTTCGACCACACCGCCGCCGACGGCGGGGCCGAGGCCGCTGCCGCCCCGATCGTGCTCGACCCGTTCGTCACCGACCTCGAAGGCGAGAGCGCCCGCCTGCGCGCCGCCGGCCCGCTCGCGCGCGTGGTGCTGCCCGGTGGCGTCGCCTGCTACGCCGTCACCCGGCAGGCCGAGGCCCGCAAGCTGCTGACCGACCCCCGGCTGGTCAAGGACATCGACGTCTGGGGCGCCTGGCAGCGCGGCGAGATACCCCTCGACTGGCCGCTGATCGGCCTGGCCAACCCGGGCCGTTCCATGCTGACCGTCGACGGCGAGGACCACCGCCGCCTGCGCACCCTGGTCGCGCAGGCGCTGACGGCCCGCCGGGTGGAACGACTGCGCTCCGACATCGAGGCGCTGACGGAGGGGATGCTGGACCGGCTGGCCGGGCTCCCGGCGGGCGAAAAGGTCGACCTGAAGGCGGAGTTCGCGTACCCGCTGCCGATGAACGTGATCGCCGGGCTGATGGGCGTCGACGCGGCCGACCTGCCGCAGATGAAGGCCCTCTTCGACAAGTTCTTCTCCACGCAGACCCCGCCCCAGGAGGTGCTGCAGGTACTGGGCGACCTCGGCGTCCTGTTCGGCCGCATCATCGAGCAGCGGCGCGCCGAGCCCGGCGACGACCTGACCAGCGCGCTGCTGGCGGCCGCCGAGAACGGCGACCGGCTCACCGCCGAGGAGATCCAGAACACCCTCCAGCTGATGGTCGCGGCCGGTCACGAGACCACCATCAGCCTGATCGTCAACGCGGTGGTCGCCCTGGAGACCCACCCCGAGCAGCGGGAGCTGGTACTCAAGGGCGAGGTGCCGTGGGAGAACGTGATCGAGGAGACGCTGCGCTGGTCGACCCCCACCTCGCACGTGCTGATCCGGTTCGCCACCGAGGACATCGAAATCGGGGACCGGGTGCTGCCCAAGGGCGAGGGCCTGATCGTGTCCTTCGGCGCGATCGGCCGGGACGGGGAGCAGTTCGGTGAGAACGCCGACGCGTTCGACGTCACCAGGACCCCGAACCGGCACATCTCCTTCGGGCACGGCCCGCACGTCTGCCCGGGCGCCGCCCTGTCGCGGCTGGAGGCGGGCGTGGCCCTGCCGGCGCTGTACGCGCGCTTCCCGGGACTGCGCCTCGCGGTCCCCCGCGAGGAGCTCCGCAACAAGCCCGTGGTCACCCAGAACGACCTGTTCGACCTGCCGGTGTTCCTGGCCTGACGGCACCGGCGCGGCACCCGTCCGCCCCGGCCGTCGTCGTGACGGCCGGGGGTCGCGGTCAGCGAGGCGAGAGCAGGCAGAACTCGTTGCCCTCCGGGTCGGCCAGAACCGTCCAGGAGATCGCGGACCGGTCATGCCCCGGGTCGGTGGCGCCCAGGGCGCGCAGCCGGGCCTCCTCCGCCGCCGGGTCGTCACCGGGGTAGGGGCAGACGTCGAGGTGGACGCGGTTCCACCCGGTCTTGGTGTCAGGAGTGCGTACGAACTCCAGATACGGACCCACGCCCCGGGCGGAGCGCATGGTCGCCTGGTCGTCGGTCACCTGGTGCAGCTTCCAGTCCATCGCCTCGCCCCAGAACCGGGCCATCTCCCGCGGGTCGGTGCAGTCGACCACCACCGCGGCGACCGGCCCGGTGTCCCGGTAGACCGGACGGGGCTCCAGGACGCAGAACTCGTTGCCCTCCGGGTCGGCCATGACCGTCCACGGGACGTCGCCCTGACCCACGTCGGCGAGCGTCGCGCCCAGACCCTTCAGCCGTGCCACCAACTCCTCCTGCTGGGCCGTCGAGCCGGTCGCCAGATCCAGGTGCACCCGGTTCTTCACGGTCTTGGGCTCCGGACGGGCGATGATGTCGATGCAGACGGCCACCGGGTCGGGATAGGCGAAGCCCACGGGCTCGAGGTTGGTCACGCCGGGCCCCTCGCTGTCGACCCCCCAACCCAGCGCCGCCGCCCAGAACCGGCCGAGCGCGGAGTCGTCGTGGGCCTTCATGTTGATCTGCACGAGTCGTGTCGCCATGCCCAAGATCATAGAAGGCGGCCCGGGAAGCCGAACCGGGCCCGCGGCTCACCGGCCGCCCTTCGGTGGGCCGGGCTCCTGACGACGACGTCCGGCCGACCCGGCGCGGCCTACGCTGGTCCCACGGGTTCGAGGCGTGAGGCGGGCGGCAGTGACGGACGAGGACGGTCTGGCGGCGGCGCAGCGTGCCCACTGGGACGCCACGTACGCCGCCCACCCCCGCATGTACGGACCGGAGCCCTCCGCGCCCGCCGTCCACGCGATGGCGGTGTTCCGGGCGGCCGGTGCCCGCGAGGTCCTGGAACTGGGCGCCGGGCACGGCCGCGACTCCCTGTTCTTCGCGCGGCAGGGCCTCGCCGTCCGGGCCACCGACGTCAGCGCCACCGGGCTGGAGCAGCTCCGGCGGGCGGCCAGGGAGCAGGGGCTGGAGGGGCGCGTGACGACCGCCGTCCAGGACGTACGGGAGCCCCTCGCCCTTCCCTCCCGCTCGGTGGACGCCGTATTCGCCCACATGCTGCTGTGCATGGCCCTGTCCACGGAGGAGATCCGGGCCCTGGTGGACGAGGTCCGCCGGGTGCTGCGGCCCGGCGGGGCCTTCGTCTACACCGTGCGGCACACGGGCGACGCGCACTACGGCACCGGCATCGCGCACGGAGACGACATCCACGAGCACGGCGGCTTCGCCGTCCACTTCTTCTCCCGGCAGCTGGTCGACTCCCTCGCCGGAGGCTGGCATCTCGAGGAGGTGGCCGCCTTCGAGGAGGGGGAGCTGCCCCGGCGCCTGTGGCGCGTCACGCAGACCGTGCCCGGGGGGAGTCGGATCCGGGCGTGAACCATCGGCCGATGGCTGGAGGTGCCCCTCGCCGCCAGGGCCTGTCGTCAAACTCCCGTCTGCCCCGCCCGCCGTCCGACGACGGGAGTTTGACGACAGGCCCTAGGCTGGATCCGCCGGGCGCCTGGGGCAGGGAGGTACGGGGATGGGCGACACCACGACCGGACGCGCCGGCCCCACAGGACCCACAGAACCCACGAGCTCCGCCGGTCCCACCGGCCCCGCGAGCTCTAGCAGTCCCACCGGCCCCACCAGCCCCGCGGGCTCCACCAGCCCCGACCCCGGCCTGTACGGGCCCTCGTCCGTCACCTGGCAGTGCCACGGCGACCCCGTCATGTGGATCGCCGGCGTCCGCGCCCTCTACCTCCAGGCGCTCCACCCGCGGGCCGTCCGCGGGGTGATGGAGAACTCCGACTTCCGGAGCGACGCCTGGGGCCGGCTGCTGCGCACCGCCGACTTCGTCGGCACCCTCACCTACGGCACCGCCGACGCCGCCGAGCGCGCCGGCGCCCGCGTCCGCGCGATCCACCGCAAGCTGTCCGCCACCGACCCGGCCACCGGCGAGCGGTTCCCCGTCGACGACCCCGAACTGCTGCTCTGGATCCACTGCGCGCAGATCGACAGCTTCCTCCACGTGCTCCGCCGCTCCGGCGTCCTCCTCACCCCCGCACAGGCCGACCGGTACGTCGACGAGAACCGGGTGAACGCCCGCCTCGTCGGCCTCGATCCGGTCGGCGTCCCCGCCGACACCGCCGGCCTCGCCGCGTACTTCGAGCGGGTCCGGCCCGGGCTCTCCGCCGGCCCCGACGCCCAGGACGTGTACGACTTCCTGCAGGGCCCGCCGGTCCCTCCCCTCCTCGTACCTGGCCGAAACCTGCTGTGGCGCCCGGTCGCCGCCCTCGCGTACGGTTCCCTCCCCGCCTGGGCGCACCGGCTGTACGGGCGGCCCGCTCCACCCCCGCGTACGGTGACCCGGCGCCTGCGCCTCACGGGGCACGTGCTGCGCAGCATTCCCGCAGGTCTACGCTGGAAGCTGCCGCCAGGTCACATCTTGAGAGCGATGCGTCGCATGGGCCCCGGGAGCCGCCCCTCGACGCACGGGCTGCGCGCGGCAGCCTCCATACTGGACGGGCCGGGGAGGGCATCGCACGACGACGGGGGCGGCTTCAAGACATGGCGGAGTCCAGACTGATCCAGGGCCGGTACCGGTCGCTCGACCTGATCGGGCGCGGTGGCATGGGCGAGGTATGGCGCGCCCGGGACGAATCCCTGGGCCGGCAGGTCGCCGTCAAGTGCCTCAAGCCGATCGGGGCGGACCAGGACGCCCACTTCACCCAGGTACTGCGCGAACGGTTCCGGCGCGAGGCGCGCGTGGCCGCCTCCCTCCAGCACCGGGGGGTCACCGTCGTCCACGACTTCGGCGACGACAGCGCCGCGGGCGGCTGCCTCTACCTGGTGATGGAGCTCCTGGAAGGCCGCAACCTCAGCCAGCTCCTGGAGGAGAACGAGACCCGTCCGCTCCCCGTGGACGTGGTCGTCGACATCGCGGAGCAGATGGCCGCGGCCCTGGGCTACACCCACGACCAGGGCGTCGTCCACCGCGACCTGAAGCCCGCCAACATCATGCGGCTCACCGACGGCACGGTGAAGATCTGCGACTTCGGCATCGCCCGCCTCGCCCACGACATCGGCTTCACCGCCAAGCTCACCGGCGGCGGCATGGCCATGGGCACCCCCCACTACATGTCGCCGGAGCAGATCGCGGGCGGCGAGGTCGACCACCGCAGCGACCTCTACTCCCTGGGCTGCGTCCTGTACGAGATCGCCACCGGAGCCCCGCCCTTCGACCTCGGCGACTCCTGGTCCGTGCTGGTCGGCCACCGCGACAACGCGCCCGTCCCGCTCCGGCAGCACCGTCCCGAGCTTCCCGGCTACTTCGAGGAGCTCGTCCTCGAACTCCTCGCCAAGCGCCCCGAGGACCGGCCGGGCGACGCCCGCCACCTGCACCGCAGGCTCGTCGAAGCACGCCTCGGCCCCGGCGGGCTGCCCGGCGCCCTGGCCCCGCTCCCCGCGTGGGCCCGCGGCATGACCGCCGGGCGCAAGGCCGGGATCGACGCCCGCCCCGCGAGCGGCGAATGGGCCGTGCTCACCGGCTCCTGGACGGCGGCCCGCCCCAGCGGCGAACAGCACGCCCTCCACCACGCCCTCCACACCGCCGTCCGCCGCCCCGAGCCCGCCGAGGACCCGCGCCTGACCGTCGCGTACGGCATCGCGCGGATCCCCGGCCCGCGCGAGACCGACCCCGACGCGCTCACCGCCGGCCACACCCGCGCCTTCGCGCTCAGCCGCTCCGGCCACCCCGAGGAGGCCCTCGCCGCCTACACGGCCGTGGCCGAGGGCCGCACCCGCGCGCTCGGCGCGGACCACCCCGACACCCTCGCCGCGCGCCAGGAGGCGGCGTACGAACTGGGCCGGCTCGGGCGCCACCAGGAAGCGCACGACATCTACCGCGCCGTGCTCGTCGCCCGCGAACGGACCGTGGGACCGCGCCACCCCGACACCCTGCGCTGCCGCCACAACCTGGCCTGCGCGCTGGGTGCCCTCGGCCGGTACGCGGACGCCCACGCCACCGCCGCCGGGGTCGCCGCCGACCGGGCGGCCGTCCTGGGCGCAGAGCACCCCGACACCCTGCTGACCCGCTACGAGGTGGCGTACGCCCTCGGCCGCCTGGAGCGCTGGCAGGAAGCCCTGGCGGGCTTCCGCGAGGTCGCCGCCGTACGGGAACAGGTGCTGGGCCGCGACCACCCCGACACCCTCGCCGCCCGCTACGAGGTCGGCATCGCCCTCGGCCGTACCGGGAACAGCTCCCAGGCCCTCGACCTGTTCCGCGCCCTGGTCCGCGACCGCACCCGCGCCTACGGCGCCACCGACCCCGAGACGCTGCGCGCCCGGCACGTCCTCGGCGTCAACCTGGGCCGGCTGGAACGGTGGGAGGAAGCGGTGGCCGAGGCCCGGGAGGTGGGCGCCGTACGGGCGAGGGTGCTCGGCGCCGAGCACCCCGACACCCTGGTCAGCCGCCGCGAACTCGCCGTCGGCCTCGGGCGGCTGGGCCGCTGGGAGGAAGCGCTGCCCGTCTACCGCGAACTCTCGGGGATCCGCGAGAGGTCCCTGGGCGACGAGCACCCGGAGACGGTGCTGGCCCACGCCGACGAGGCGTACTGTCTGGAGCGGCTCGGCCAGGTGTGCTACCAAGAGCCATGACGACCTTCGGGCGGGACGTATACGACGACGTGATCGTGGGCGGCGGGCACAACGGCCTGGTGGCCGCCGCGTACCTGGCCAGGGCGGGCCGCGCGGTCCTCGTCCTGGAACGGCTCGGGAACACCGGCGGGGCGGCCATCTCCAGCCGCCCCTTCGCCGATGTCGACGCCCGCCTCTCGCGCTACTCCTACCTCGTCTCCCTGCTCCCCCCGAAGATCGTGCGCGACCTGGGCCTGGACTTCGCCGTCCGCCGCCGCACCGTGTCCTCGTACACCCCCGCCGAGCGCGGCGGTCGGCCCGGCGGGCTCCTCGTGGGCGGTGACGAGCAGCGCACCCGGGAGTCCTTCGCACGGCTGACCGGCTCGGACCGGGAGTACGAGAGCTGGCGCGCCTTCTACGGGACCACCCGGCACGTGGCCCGAGCGGTGTTCCCGACCCTCACCGAACCCCTGCCCGCCCGCGCGGAGCTGCGCTCCCGGATCGACGACGAGGCCGCCTGGCGGATGCTCTTCGAGGAGCCGCTGGGCCGGGCCGTCGAGACGCACTTCTCCGACGACCTGGTGCGCGGGATCGTCCTGACCGACGGACTGATCGGCACCTTCGCCGACGCGCACGACCCCTCGCTCGCGCAGAACCGCTGCTTCCTCTACCACGTCATCGGCGGCGGGACCGGGGACTGGGACGTGCCCGTCGGGGGCATGGGCGCCCTGACGGACTCCCTCGCCGCCGCCGCGCGGGCCGCCGGGGCGGAGATCGCCACGGGGCACGAGGTGCTGCGGATCGACACGGACGGCACCTCGCACGCCGAGGTGGTGTTCCGCACGGCCACGGGCGAGGGGCGGGTCGTCGCCCGCACGGTGCTGGTGAACGCCTCGCCCCGGGCACTGGCCGAACTGCTCGGCGAGACACCGCCGGAGCCGGCTCCCGAGGGCGCCCAGCTCAAGGTCAACATGCTGCTGCGCAGGCTGCCCCGGCTGCGGGACACCACCGTGGACCCGCGCGAGGCCTTCGGCGGCACCTTCCACATCGCCGAGGGCTACCGCGAGCTGGCCCGGGCCTACGCGGAGGCGGCGTCCGGCGAACTGCCGTCCGTACCTCCCTCGGAGATCTACTGCCACTCGCTGACCGACCCCACGATCCTGGGCCCGGAGCTCGTGGAACAGGGCTACCAGACGCTCACCCTCTTCGGACTGCACACCCCGGCCCGCCTGTTCGAGAAGGACAACCGGCAGACGCGCGAGGTCCTGCTCGCCGCCACCCTCGCGCAGCTCGACACCCACCTGGCCGAACCGCTCACCGACTGCCTCGCCTTCGACGGCGACGGCCGCCCGTGCATCGAGGCGAAGACCCCGCTCGACCTGGAGCGCGAACTGCGCCTGCCCGGCGGCCACATCTTCCACCGGGACCTGTCCTGGCCGTACGCCGACACCGACGCCGGCGGCGGCCGGTGGGGAGTGGAGACCGCCCACCGCAACGTGCTGCTGTGCGGTGCGGGGGCGGTCCGCGGCGGCGGCGTCAGCGGGGTCCCGGGCCACAACGCGGCGATGGCCGTGCTGGGGCACTGATTCGGCTGCCGACCGCCGGCTGCCAACTGCTGGCTGCCGCAAGGGCTACCCGGCGGGCTCGATCACGACGACCGGGATCTCGCGGTCCGTCTTGGCCTGGTACTCGTCGTACGCGGGCCAGTGACGCAGCATCAGGGGCCAGTACGCGGCGCGCTCCTCGGCCGTGGCGGTGCGTGCCGAGCCCTGGAGGACCTTGGGGCCCACCTGGATGCGGACCTCGGGGTGTTCGGTCAGATTGCGGTACCAGAGCGGGTGCGCCGGGTCGCCGCCCTTGGAGGCGACGACCAGGTAACGGCCGTCCGCCTCGCCGTAGATGAGGGGCGTGCGCACCGGATTGCCGGAAACCCTGCCCACGGTGGTGAGCAACAGGGTCTGCGTGCCGTTCCAGTACTGGCCCTCGGTCCCCTTCGAGTCCACGTACTGCTTGACGTGGTCGAGCTGCCAGCTGCCCGGCCTGGGGTCGGTCGGGTGGTCCCAGTCGATGTCGGTCGTCACGGTATTCAGCCTGCCTTCGCGCGTTGAACGGTCAACGAACCTCGACAACGAGTACCAACCCCGCGGGACACGCGGTTTATGCCGGGCGGGCGCCTACGCGGGTGCGCGTGGCGCGCCGGCGGGGGCGTCAGGGGAGTTCGAAGCCGGCGACGATCCCGTCCAGCGCCCGGTTCGCGGCGAAGGCCGGGGTGGCACGGACGGCGAGGTCGCGCACGGCGACCGCGAGCGGGTGGGTGAGGGCGGCGACCCGGCCCATGCGGCGGGCCCGGACGCGGATGGCGTCGGTGCGGGCGCAGCGGGCGGTGCTGTACGCCGCGAGCGCGGCCGGCACGTCCACGGCGTCCCCGGAGCCCAGCAGGTGGGCGAGCACGGCGGCGTCCTCGACGGCCTGGCAGCCGCCCTGGCCGAGGTTGGGGGTCATGGCGTGGGCGGCGTCCCCGAGCCAGGCGACGCGGCCGTGGTGGAAGCGGGGGAGCGGAGCCGCCAGGTCGTGGAGGTCGTGCTGGAGCACGGCGGCCGGGTCGATCCGGTCCAGCAGCGCGGGGATCGGGTCGTGCCAGGAGCCGAAGCGGCGCAGGAGTTCGGTGCGGACGTCGGCCGGGCGGTACCCCTGGGGGACGACGGCGGTGGCGTAGACGTAGACACGGCCGTCGGCGAGCGGAACGGTGCCGAAGCGCTCGCCGCGGCCCCAGGTCTCGGCCGTGTCGACGCCGCCGCCGGCCGCGGCGGCGGGCAGGACGGTGCGCCAGGCGGTCTCCCCGCTGTAGTGCAGGCCGGGGTGGTCCGGGAAGAACTGGCGGCGCAGCGGGCTGTGGATGCCGTCCGCGGCGAGGACGAGGTCGGCTCCGAGGCCGCCCCCGGACGTACGGGCCACCGGCCGGCCGGCCGCGTCGTCGACGGCGGTGACGGTGGTGGAGTACCGGATCGTCCCGTCGGGGAGCGCGGCGGCCAGGGCGTCGGCCAGGGCCGACCGGTGCAGGGCGAGCGGGGGGCGGCCGTAGCGCGCGGTGAGCGCGGCGGTGTCGGCGCGCGTCAGCCAGCTCCCGGCGGAGCGCCGCAGGCCCATCGCGGCGGGGACCGTGCGGCCCCCGGCGCGGGTGGCGTCGAATCCGATGGTGTCGAAGGCGCGCAGCGCGTTGGGGGCGAGCACGATCCCGGCGCCGACGGCGGTCGGCCCGGGAGCCCGCTCGCACACGGTGACCCTCCAGCCGCGCCGGTGCAGGGCCAGTGCCGCGGTGAGCCCCCCGATCCCCGCACCCGACACGACCGCATGAGGCCGGAGTTCCGACATGACGAGCCCTCCCCGTCTTCCTCGGTCCTCTACATCCGTAGAGGCTCAGGCCCGCACTCTACAGCTGTAGAGTGCGAGCATGTCAACGGAGCGCAGAACCCTGATCGCCGACACCGCGATCGAACTCGTGGCCGCCGCCGGTCTCCGGGGGCTCACCCACCGGGCCGTCGACGGTGCGGCGCGGCTCCCGGCGGGCAGCACCTCGTACTACTTCCGCACGAGGACGGCCCTGATCGGCGCCTGCTACCAGCGGCTGGCGGAGCTTGACCTGGCCGACCTCGCCGAGGGCGGCCCGTCCGCCTCCGTGCCCGCGCCGGGATCCGCCTCCGCGCCGGGATCCGCCTCCGCGCCGGGATCCGTCTCCGCGCCGCCCGGGCGGGACACGGCCGCGGCGGCGCTCGCCGGTCTGCTGCTGCGCTGGCTGACGGTGGGTCGCGAGCGGCAGCTGGCCCGGTTCGAACTGAGTCTGGAGGCCGCCCGCAACCCCGAACTGGAGGCCGACCTCCACCGTGCGGGCCAGGGCGCCCGCTCCCGCGCGGCCGCGATCCTCGCCGCACTCGGGGCCGACCGTCCCGAGGAGGCCGCCGAACTCCTGGCCGCCTGGACGGACGGGCTGCTCTACGACCGCCTCGCGGGCGCCCTCGCCCGCTCCCGTCCGGCCCCCGACCTGGCCGAACTGACCACCGTGGCCCGCCGCATGATCGACGCGGTACTGGCGCCCCGGGCGGGCCTCTGAGGCCCCGCTGTCCACTTTCGGCCATCAGCGGTGCGTATCCGGCCAAGTGGCGAAAAGGCGCCCTGTCCGGAGGGCTCGTTTTGGGAAGCTGCTCCCGCCCAACCGAGTCACCGGAATGGTCCGTGATGCTCAAGTGGACTTACTGATCGGAATTGCCGAAAAGGTCGTCGTCGCCGTCGCGGCGTCGACGTTCTCACTGCTGGGAATGCGGCTCTTCAGACCCCGTATCCGACTCTCCCCGCAGATCGCGGTCCGCTGGTCCGAACCGGGCCAGGGGCTGCGGTACAAACTGAAGCTGGTCAACAGGGGCCGCCGCGGGCTCGTGGACCTCCAGTTCGAGCTGGTCCTCGTGTACGCCAACGCCGAAACCACCAACAACACCGTGCTGATCACGCGCAACAGGCCCGAACCGATGTCCATCCGGGCGCGCGGCTGGAGGAAGCCGAAGACCGACGATGTTCCGGGCGTGTACGTCATCACGTACAGCGAGGACATCATCGGACTGATCGCGAAGCGGACGAAAGGCGGCGCCTATCCCAGCCATCTCCGTTTCCGGGTGTACGCCCGGGACGCGATGTCCGGAATCGGCCGCCAATTCGAAATGAAGTACGACCCCGCCCTCGAGAAGATTGTCTACGGGAGGTTCGAGAAGAAGGGGAGCCAGAAAATCATCGCCCTGGAACCGCACGCGTACTGGACGAAGATGACGGACCATTTCGGGACGGTCCCCGGGGTGCGCCAGGAGGTCGACACGGCTCCGGACGCGGCCCGGAAACCCGGCGGCTGAGCGCCGGGGACCCGGCCGTGAGCGGCGCGGCGCGCGTGCGCGCGCTCAGCTGCCCGCGGCCGGGCCACCGCGCCGCCTGCGTACGATCGTCCGGGAGCGTTCCGTGAACTCCTCGTCCGGGCGCTTGAGTTCGTCGCCGAGATGGGCGAGGAGGCCGGCCTCACGGAGGAGGTCCAGGCGGTGCAGCGGCCACTTCGAACCCATGAGGAGGTCGTGATCGCCCGGGTGGTCGCCCAAGTGCCGTTCGAGCATGCGGAACCCCGCCAGATAGACGTGGTCCTTGACGAACCCGCCCGGTACCGAGGTGTCCACCAGTCCCCGTTTCACGCGTACCGCGACATCGAACGCCGTGCCGAGCGAGGTGTACGGGGTGAGCGCCCGGACGACGTCGACGAAGCTCCCGTGCAGGGCCGCGTCCACGGCGACCACGCGCAGCGCGAACCTGCGGTCGAGGGCGCCGCCGTCGGCCGCCCGCTGTTCGTTCCACACGGCGAAGCCCTCTTCCGTGGCCGTGTGCCCGGACAGCTGGAGGCCCAGGATCCGCGCTCCTCGCCGGGCGTTCACCCAGCGGAAGACGTGCGTGCCTATCTCGTGGACGATCAGCCGCAGCAGTTCGCCCTCCGACAGCCGGATCCCGGCCCGGATCCGCACCGACCGGTCGGCCGTGGACACGCTCATGCGGGCGGCCGCGCCCGGCTTGATCCGGACCGTCCAGTCCGTCAGCCGCTCCTCGGCGAGTACGTCCGAGATCGCGGCGGCGGCGTCCTCCGCTCCGTACGGTGCGTCCCGGTGCCCGTCCGGCTCCCCCCGCAGGAGTCCGAGCGCGTCGGCGAGCAGGCCTCCGTCCGGGACGCCGTTCTCCAGCGACGTGGCTTCCGTGATCCTGGCGGCGTCGCGGCTCGCGCAGGCGAGGTACCGGTCCAGGTACCGCGCGGCCTCGTCCGCGATCAGCTGGTGCCAGGGGTCGTCGTGGGCGGCGGTCTCCGCGTGGACCCGGCGCAACTCCCGTGTCGCACCGTCGTCGACCGGGCGGTACGTGAAGCGGGGGTCGGCCCACAGCCCTCGCTGCGCGGCGCGCAGGAACCGCTCGCGGTGGCCGTCGAGGTCCTCGGGCAGGACCAGGCCCAGCAGCGAGAGGCCGGCGGTGGCGGCCTTGTAGCGGTCGGCTGCGGTGTCGGCGCGCCGCATGCGGTCCATCTCAGGGGTCACGCCGGGACGCTCCGTAGGTCGTGGTCGTCGCAGAACCGTTCACTCAGATCTCTGTTCCCACCCGTCGGTGCGGTAAGCGGAAAGAGCCGGGAGATCCGTTCCCCGGGCGCCGGTTCGGGCCCGCACCGGCCGGCCGGGCCCGGAACCACCGGCCCTTGCGGATCCTGCCGCGGCGCCTCAGCTCCCCGGGCCGAGACCTTTCGGGAGGGAGGCCGCCACCAGGGCGACGGCTTCCTCGGGCGTCTGGGTGCGCGCGACCGGTCCGCCTGCGCTCCACATCCCGTACCGCCCCCTCGTCGTACGGGCGGACGGCGTACCCGATACGGCTGTTGACCGGCGGTCCGGACGGCCTAGTCGGCGGACCGGGTCCAGCCGATGGCGACGAGGCGGTCGGCGTCGGACGGGCGGTCCTCCGCGAAGAGGAGCCGGGAGGGTTCCGCGACGCGGATGACGTCCACGTAGATGCCGCGTCCGACGTAGCGGCCGGTCGTGGAGTGGCGCAGGCGCAACCGGACCTCGCGGCCCGCCCAGCCGGCGGTGAGGGGGGCTTCGAGGCGGTGCCAGATACGGCCCGACCAGCCGCTCACGGAGCCGAGCGGCCACTCCTCGGGGGTTCCGCCGGTGGTGCGCAGGGTGGTGAAGGGGAGCGGCTCCCAGTGCTCGCCGTCGGCGGAGGCCTCCAGATGGAGGGCGCCCTCGCCCGGCACGGTGTCCCACCACACGGCGCAGCGCAGCCGGGCGGACGCCGTGGCCGGGGTCAGCGGGGGCAGGTTGAGGGTGCCCGAGGAGCCCGGCCGGATGCCCGAGAACCAGGCCGCGCCGCCGTGCTTCGTACGGACCGGGACGGCACGCGCGAAGCGGTTTCCCACGGCGACCCGCGGAGCGCTGCCGGCCCGCCAGGTGCGGACGGGGTGGACCGAGTTGCCGAGCAGGATCAGGAAGGAGTCGGTGGAGGGGTCCAGGACGAGCGAGGTCCCGGTGAAGCCGGTGTGCCCGGCGGAGTGCGGAGTGGCCATCGCGCCCATGTACCAGTGCTGGTAGAGCTCGAAGCCGAGCCCGTGGTCGTCGCCGGGGAAGGCGGTGTTGTAGTCGGTGAAGAGCAGCTCGACGGAGGCCGGGGAGAGGATGCGCCTGCCCGCGTAGGCGCCGCCGTCGAGCAGGGTCCGGGCGAGGACGGCCAGGTCCCAGGCGGTGCCGAAGATCCCCGCGTGGCCCGCGACTCCGCCGAGCGCGTACGCGTTCTCGTCGTGGACCTCGCCCCAGACCAGCCCGCGGTCCAGGCCGGACCAGGGCGGCCGCTGTACCTCGGTGGCGGCGGTGATCCGGCGCCAGGAGAGCGGAGGGTTGTAGCGAGTGCGGTGCATCCCGAGCGGAGCGGTGATCTCGTCGTGGAGCAGGACGTCCAGGGTGCGACCGGTGATCCGTTCCAGGAGCAGCTGGAGGGAGACCAGGTTCAGGTCGGAGTAGCGGTAGACGGTGCCGGGAGTCTCCTGCGGCCGGACCGACCAGAGGAGTTGCAGCTGCCCCTCCCGGCTGGACTCCCGGTAGAAGGGAGCCCAGGAACGCAACCCCGAGGTGTGGGTGAGCAGCTGGCGGACCGTGATCAGCTCCTTGCCGCCGCCCGTGAACTCCGGCAGGTACCGCCGCACCGGGGCCTCCAGCGCCAGGCGGCCCCGCTCCATCTGCTGCACGGCCAGGATCGAGGTGAAGAGCTTCGTCAGCGAGGCCAGGTCGAAGACCGTGTCCTCGGCCATCGCGATCCGCTCGGCCGCCGGGAACTCCCGGACGCGGTCCGTGCGCCCGTCGTAGTCGGCGTACCGCACGGCGTCGCCCATCGCGCGGTGCAGCGCGATCGTGCGGCCGCGCCCCGCCAGGACCACGGCCCCTGCGTAATAGGGGTGCTCGGGGGAGGGGCCCAGGAACCGGCGTGCCTCCTCGGTCACCTCGTCGAGGTGACGCTCCACCAGGCCGGCCTGGCGTGCCGAGCCGTAGCGCAGGCGGAGTCCCTGGAGGGCGCGGCGTTCGGCCGGGTTGCCGGATGCGGCCGCGGCGGGGCCGCCCGGCAGGGCGGCGTGGAGGACTAGTACGCCGCCGAGTGCGAGGAGGCGGGCGCCCAGCCTGCGGCGGCTGAGCCCGTGCCCGTCGTCTGCGCCCCCGCCGGCTTTCCCGTGGGCTGCGCCCCTGTCGGCTGTCGCCTGGGCTGCGCCGCCGCCGGCCTTCCCGTCGGCCCACGTGGCGGCCCCTTCGGCCGCCGCCTCGTTGGCCCCCGTTGTCCCTGCCATGTCCGGCCCTCCTGTCTCCTGCTCTTCTGTCCGAGTAGGCCTGCGGCGCCGTCTCCCGGGGCTCCGCCCCGGACCCGCGCCTCAAACGCCGGCGAGGCTGAAGTCGCCCCCGCCGTCAAGTCGCCCTGCCGTCTCCGTGCCGGCGAGGGGGAAGGTGGTCCCGCCGACGCCGTGACGGCGGGGTTGGAGTCGTCCTCGCCGTCTCCGGTGCCGGCCAGGCTGAAGGCGGCGCGGTCGTATGCCGCCCCGTCGGCCCCGGAGGCGGCGGGGCGAGTGCCGCCCCCGGCCCGGGACGCCGGCGCGGCCGGCGCACCGCACCGCACCGCACGCTAGTGGGTATGTGCCCGCCCCGCGTGCGACCGCCGCATCGACGGGCCCGTAAAGAATCTGACACCGCATCAGAAAATCTCTTCCCTCGATGACCGGGCTGCGGCATCCTGCCGCCCATGGAGACGGAGCTGAGCAAGAAACTGGGAGTCGAGCACGCCATCTTCGGCTTCACGCCCTTCCCGGCGGTCGCCGCCGCCATCACCCGGGCGGGCGGGTTCGGCGTGCTCGGAGCGGTCCGCTACACCGCTCCCGACGACCTCAAGCGCGACCTCGACTGGATGCAGAAGCACACCGACGGCAAGCCCTACGGCCTCGACGTCGTCATGCCCGCCAAGAAGGCCGTCGACGGCGTCAGCGAAGCCGACATCGAGGCGATGATCCCGGCCGCGCACCGGGCCTTCGTCCGCGACACCCTCGCCAAGCACCACGTGCCCGAGCTCCCCGAGGGCGAGGCCTCCGGCTGGCGGATCACCGGATGGATGGAGCAGGTCGCCCGCAACCAGCTCGACGTCGCCTTCGACTACCCCATCAAACTCCTGGCGAACGCCCTCGGTTCCCCTCCCGCCGACGTCATCGCACGCGCCCACGACCACGGGGTCCTCGTCGCCGCCCTGGCCGGAAGCGCCAAGCACGCCCGCCGCCACGCCGAAGCCGGCATCGACATCGTCGTCGCCCAGGGCTACGAGGCCGGCGGCCACACCGGTGACATCGCCACCATGGTCCTGGTCCCCGAGATCGCCGAGGCCGTCGCCCCGCTCCCGGTCCTCGCCGCCGGCGGCATCGGCAGCGGCGAGCAGATCGCCGCCGGCCTCGCCCTCGGCGCCCAGGGAGTCTGGCTCGGTTCCCTCTGGCTCACCACCACCGAGGCCGACCTGCACTCCCGGGCCCTCACCGGGAAACTGCTCGCCGCCGGCTCCGGCGACACCGTCCGCTCCCGCGCGCTCACCGGCAAACCCGCCCGCCAGCTGCGCACCGAGTGGACCGACGCCTGGGACGACCCGCAGGGCCCGGGTGCCCTCCCCATGCCGCTCCAGGGGCTGCTCGTCGCCGAAGCCGTCTCCCGGATCCAGAAGTACGAGGTGCAGCCGCTGCTCGGCACCCCCGTCGGTCAGATCGTCGGCCGGATGAACGAAGAGCGCAGCGTCCAGGCCGTGTTCGACGACCTCACCAGTGGCTTCGAACGAGCCATCGACCGCATCAACCGCATCGCAGGCCGAGTCCGAGAGGCGTGATCAGTGTGACCGACCAGCCCCCCAACGGCTTCTGGGCCCAGGCCGCCGCGGACCCCCGGCGGACCGTACTGATCACCCCCGAGGGCGAGGAGTGGACCGCGGCCCGGCTGCACGCCGACGTCAACCGGCTCGTCCACGGCCTGCGCGCCGCGGGCCTGGAACAGGGTGACGTCTTCGCGGTCGTCCTGCCCAACGGCGTCGAGTTCCTCACCGCCTACCTCGCCGCCGCCCAGGCCGGCTTCTACCTCGTCCCCGTCAACCACCACCTCGTCGGCCCCGAGATCGCCTGGATCGTCTCCGACTCCGGCGCCAAGGTCCTCGTCGCCCACGAGCGCTTCGCCGACGCCGCCACCGCCGCGGCCGACGAGGCGGGCCTGCCCGCGAGCCACCGCTACGCCGTCGGAGCCGTCCCGGGCTTCCGCCCGTACGCGGAGCTCCTGGACGGGCAGCCCGGCACGCCCCCCGCGGACCGCACCCTGGGCTGGGTCATGAACTACACCTCCGGGACCACCGGCCGCCCCCGCGGGATCCGCCGCCCGCTGCCCGGCAAGCTCCCCGAGGAGACCTACCTCGGAGGCTTCCTCGGCATCTTCGGGATCCGCCCGTTCGACGGCAACGTCCACCTGGTCTGCTCGCCGCTCTACCACACCGCGGTGCTCCAGTTCGCGGGCGCGGCCCTGCACATCGGGCACCCGCTGGTCCTGATGGACAAGTGGACCCCCGAGGAGATGCTGCGCCTGATCGACCGGCGGGCCTGCACGCACACCCACATGGTGCCGACCCAGTTCCACCGGCTCCTCGCCCTGCCGCAGGCCACGAAGGACGCGTACGACGTCTCCTCGATGCGGCACGCGATCCACGGCGCCGCACCCTGTCCCGACCACGTCAAGCGGGCCATGATCGACTGGTGGGGCACCTGCGTGGAGGAGTACTACGCCGCGAGCGAGGGCGGCGGCGCATTCGCCACCGCCGAGGACTGGCTGAAGAAGCCCGGCACCGTCGGCAAGGCCTGGCCGATCAGCGAGCTCGCCATCTTCGACGACGACGGCAACCGGCTGCCCCCCGGTGAACTGGGCACCGTCTACATGCGGATGAAGACCGGCGGCTTCAGCTACCACAAGGACGAGGACAAGACGAGGAAGAACCGCATCGGCGACTTCTTCACCGTCGGCGACCTCGGGCTGATGGACGAGGAGGGCTACCTCTTCCTCCGCGACCGCAAGATCGACATGATCATCTCGGGTGGGGTCAACATCTACCCGGCCGAGATCGAGTCCGCCCTGCTCGGCCACCCCGCGGTCGCGGACGCCGCCGCATTCGGCATCCCGCACGCCGACTGGGGCGAGGAGGTCAAGGCCGTCATCGAACCGGCCGAGGGCTTCGAGCCGGGCGACTCGCTGGCCACGGAGATCCTGCAGCACTGCGAGCGGCAGCTCGCCGGCTACAAGCGCCCCAAGACCGTCGACTTCATCGGGACGATGCCCCGCGACCCCAACGGCAAGCTGTACAAGCGGCGGCTGCGCGACCCGTACTGGGAGGGCCACGACCGGGCCATGTGACACGGTCCCGCGTCATCCGCGGGTGATGTCGTGCACCGGGGCGCCGTACGGGTCCTGCGTCCCGGTGCGGGTACGGCCCGGCTCGCAGCGCACCAGGGATCCAGCTCGCCACGCCCGGGCCGCGTGAGAAAGGCCACGTCACAGCCCGTGCGGCGGCCCTTGCGCCGCACGTGAGGAACAGTTCTGGCAAGTTGGCCTATATGAGTACGGCAACCCGCAAATCACCCCTGACCGACTGGACCGTCCTGGTCCCCGTGGTGGCGCTCGTCGCCCTCGTCTTCAGCTGGGGACGCGAGCTGCCCTCGCTGGGGGTGGTGTTGGTCGCGCTCTGCCTCGCGGGCGCGGTACTGGCGGCCGTCCACCATGCCGAGGTCGTGGCCCACCGGGTCGGCGAACCCTTCGGCTCCCTCGTGCTCGCCGTCGCCGTCACGGTCATCGAAGTGGCGCTGATCGTCACCCTGATGCTCGACGGCGGTGACAAGACCGCCTCGCTCGCCAGGGACACGGTCTTCGCCGCCGTCATGATCACCTGCAACGGCATCGTCGGCCTGTCGCTGTTCGTGGGCGCCCTGCGCAACCGGGTCGCCGTCTTCAACGCCGAGGGCTCCGGCGCCGCCCTCGCCACCGTCGCGACCCTCGCCACCCTCAGCCTGGTGCTGCCGACCTTCACGACCAGCAAGCCCGGACCGGAGTTCTCCACGGCCCAGCTGACCTTCGCGGCCGTCGCCTCGCTCGCCCTGTACGGACTGTTCATCGCCGTCCAGACGGTCCGCCACCGGGACTACTTCCTGCCCGTGGAAGCCGAACGCCGGCCCGGAGCGGTGGGCGACGGGGGCGACGACCACGCCGAGCGGCCCACCCCCCGCGCCGCCCTCGTCAGCGTCGGCCTGCTGCTCGTCGCGCTCGTCGCGGTGGTCGGCGACGCCAAGTCCGTCTCCCCGACCATCGAGAAGGGCGTCGCCGAAGCCGGCCTGCCGAACGCCGTCGTCGGTGTGATCATCGCCCTGCTCGTGCTGCTGCCCGAAACCCTGGCCGCGGTCCGGGCGGCGCGCCGCGACCGCGTCCAGACCAGCCTCAACCTGGCCTACGGATCATCCATCGCCAGCATCGGACTGACCATCCCCGCCATCGCGCTGGCTTCCGTCTGGCTCTCGGGCCCGCTGCTGCTGGGTCTCGGCCCGACGCACATGGTGCTGCTCGCCCTCACCGTCGTGGTCAGCGCCCTCACCCTCGCCCCCGGACGCGCCACCCTGCTCCAGGGCGGGGTCCACCTCGTGGTGCTGGCCGCGTACCTCTTCCTGGCCGTGAGCCCGTAGCCGCCACGTCCGGGAAGAGGGGCGGCGGGCGTCAGCGCCGCCCGCGCGGCCCATGGGCGCTGATCAGTACGGCCAGGACCAGTTGGCGATCTCCGGGAGGTCGGTGCCGTGCTCGCGGATCCAGTCGTGGTGTCGGATGCGCCGGTCGGCCATGGTCCGGCGTAGCGCCTCGGCCCGGCCGGCGAGCCCCGGGACGCGGTCGATGACGTCCATGACGAGCCGGTACCGGTCCATGTCGTTGCGCACGACCATGTCGAAGGGGGTCGTCGTCGTTCCGGACTCCTTGTACCCGCGCACATGCAGGTTCCGGTGGCCGGTGCGGCGGTAGGCGAGCCGGTGGATCAGCCACGGATAGCCGTGGTACGCGAAGATCACCGGCCGGTCGGTGGTGAAGAGGGCGTCGTACTCGGTGTCGGTCATGCCGTGCGGGTGTTCCTCGTGCGGCATCAGCCGGGCGATGTCGACGACGTTGACGACCCGGACGGCCAACGAGGGCAGGTGCTCGCGGAGCAGGGCCGAGGCGGCCAGCACCTCCATGGTGGGCACGTCTCCGGCGCAGGCGAGTACCACGTCCGGTTCGCCGGTGCCGTCGTCGGTCCCCGCCCACTCCCACACGTCGGCGCCGCGCGTCACGTGCGTGCGTGCCTCGTCGACGGGCAGCCAGTCGAAGCAGGGCTGCTTGCCGGCGACGATCACGTTGACCTGGTCGCGGCTGCGCAGCGCGTGATCGGCCACGGCGAGGAGGGTGTTGGCGTCCGGCGGCAGGTAGACCCGTACGACCTCGGGGCTCTTGTTGAGGACGTGGTCGACGAAGCCGGGGTCCTGGTGGGAGAAGCCGTTGTTGTCCTGGCGCCAGACGTGCGACGTGAGCAGGTAGTTGAGGGAGGCGATCGGGGCCCGCCAGGACAGTTCGCGCGAGGTCTTCAGCCACTTGATGTGCTGGCCGACCATGGAGTCGACGATGTGCGCGAAGGCTTCGTAGGTGGAGAAGAGACCGTGGCGACCGGTGAGGAGGTAGCCCTCCAGCCAGCCCTGGCAGACGTGTTCGGACAGGATTTCCATGACCCGGCCGTCCCGCGACAGGTTCCGGTCCGTGGCGTCCGTGACGGCCTGCCAGGCCTTGCCCGTGGCGTCGTACAGGTCGTCCAGCCGGTTGGAGGCGGTCTCGTCAGGTCCGACGACCCTGAAGTCCCGCCGTGCGGAGGTGTCGTGCATGATCCGGGTAAGGAAGCGCCCCAGGACACGGGTCGGTTCGTGGAGCGTTGCTCCCCGCTTGTCGACCGGGACGGCGTAGGCGTCGAGCGGCGGCATCGGAAGCGGCCGCAGCAGTCGGCCACCGTTCGCGTACGGGGCGGCGCCCAGGCGGCGCTCGCCCTCGGGGACGCATGCGAGGACCCGCGGGGTGGGGCATCCGTCGGCGTCGAAGAGCTCCTCCGGCCGGTACGAGCGAAGCCACTCCTCCAACTGCCTCAGGTGTGCCGGGTTCTCTCGCACCCCGGCCAGGGGGACCTGATGGGCCCGCCAGGTGCCCTCGACCGGGTCACCGTCGACGGTCGCCGGTCCGGTCCACCCCTTGGGGGTACGCAGGACGATCATCGGCCAGCGCGCGCGGGCCCGGTCAGGACCGGTGGCACCGGACCGGGCCGCCCCCTGGATGGCGGCGATGCGGTCCAGGGCGTGGTCCATCGCGCGCGCCATGGCGTGGTGGACGGAACCGGGGTCGCTGCCCGTGACGTAGAGGGGGTCGTGGCCGTAGCCGCGCAGCAGGGCGTCGAGCTCCGCCTCGGGGATCCGGGACAGCACCGTCGGGTTGGCGATCTTGTAGCCGTTCAGGTGGAGGATCGGCAGGACGGCGCCGTCGTGGACCGGGTCGAGGAATTTGTTCGCGTGCCAGGACGCCGCCAGCGGGCCAGTCTCCGCCTCGCCGTCGCCGATCACGCAGGCGACCAGCAGGCCGGGGTGGTCGAAGGCCGCACCGTACCCGTGCGACAGGGCGTAGCCGAGCTCGCCGCCCTCGTGGATGGAGCCCGGCGTCTCGGGCGCCACGTGGCTCGGTACGCCGCCGGGGAAGGAGAACTGCCGGAACAGCGTGGCCATGCCCGCGGCGTCCCGCGTGATGCCCGGGTAGGTCTCGGTGTACGTGCCCTCCAGCCAGGAGTTGGCGAGGACGGCGGGTCCGCCGTGGCCCGGACCCCAGATGCACAGGGCATCGAGGGATCGGTCCTTGATGACGCGGTTCAGGTGGGTGTGCACGAGATTGAGGCCGGGGGAGGTGCCCCAGTGGCCGAGGAGCCGGGGCTTGATGTGCTCCGGGCGCAGGGGCTCGGTCAGGAGCGGGTTGGCCATGAGATAGATCTGGCCGACTGCCAGGTAGTTGGCGGCGCGCCAGTGGGCGTCCAGCTCCGAGATGGGGTAGGCGGGCATGTCCGCTCCTCCGTGCAGCGTCCGGAACGTTCGTCGGCCGAGCCGATGCCGGTATCTTCCCGTCGCCCCGTACCCGGCGCGAGGGGAAGACGGTCCCCGGGGGAGGGACTGTCGGCCCCTGCGGGACGAGTCCCGCCGCGGCGAAAGTGGGTTCAGCGGCGCCGGCACCCCCGGCCGGTGCCGCTTCCCCCGCCGCCCGAATCCGATGCCCCGGCATCAGTACGGAGGACAGACCCGTGAAGCGCACCCTCGTCGTCGGAGTGGACGGATCCCCGCAGAGCCGGGCCGCGGCCGACTGGGCCGCTCGCGAAGCCGTACGGCGCGACCTGCCCCTGCACATGGTCCACGCCTGGCTCTGGCAGCCGCTGGCACAGCCGGTCGTCCAGGACCGAGACGTCGAAGCCCGGCGCGCGGGCGACGTCCTGAGGGAAGCGGAAGCAGAACTCACCGACCGCTACCCGGGACTCGACCTCACCGTCGAGTTGCTCTCCGACGCGCCGGTGCCGGCATTGCTGCACGCGGCCAAGGGCGCCGAGATGCTGGTTGTCGGCAGCCGTGGGCACAGTGCCCTGGTGGGCTTCCTGCTGGGCTCCTACGGCCAGCAGGTGATCGCCGCGGCAGAGTGCCCCGTGGTCTCGGTGCGCTCGGCATACGACAGGCCGGTGGCCCTGCCCGAGCTGGGCGAGGTCGTCGTCGGCCAGCAGGGCGGTGTGGAGGAATCCGCCGAGGTGCTGCGCATCGCCTTCGAGGCGGCCGCCGCACGCAAGGCACCGCTCCGCGCCGTACGCGCCTGGAGCCTGCCCCCGGTCTACGGCTACAGCCCCGGATCGCTGTGGATCGCCGACCAGTTCGGCGGTCTGGAGCCCTACGAGAAGGCCGCGCTGGAACAGGCCCTGGAGCCCTGGCGGCAGAGGTACCCCGACGTGGACGTGAGGGAGCACGTGGAACAGGGCAGCGCGGGCCACGTGCTGCTGACGGCGTCCTCGGACGCGCAACTCGTCGTCGTCGGTCGCAGGGTCCGCGAATCCTCCGTGGGGGCACGCGTCGGATCCGTGGCCCATGCCGTCCTGCACCACTCCGTCTGCCCCGTCGCCGTGGTGCCGCACCACTGAGTCGACGGTGAAGGGAGGGGGGGCGGGGGGGGGGGGGGGGGGGGGGGGGGGGGGGGGGGGGGGGGGGGGGGGGGGGAGGGGAGGGGGGAGAGGGGGGGGGGGGAGGAGGGAAGGGGGGGT